>CAINSX010000179.1 GCA_903853185.1 uncultured Opitutia bacterium | reverse complement strand
CTGACCTGCCGGCTGTCGGGTTCGGCATGGGTGACGTCACGCTGCGCGACCTGCTTGAACTCAAGAAGCTCATCCCGGCATACGCCGATGGCCCTGACTTCTACGTCATGATCCTCGGTGACGACGCCCGTAACGCCGCGCTCGAAGACATCGCGAACCTGCGTCGCGCCGGTTTCCGCGTGGAGTACAATCTTAAGGACGGAAAGTTCCCAAAGCTCATCCAGTCCGCCGAAGTCGCTGGTTCGAAGTATGCGCTCGTCTATGGCGGGACGGAAGTCGCCAAGGGCGTCGCCAAGGTCCGCAGCCTCGCTGATCGCTCCGAAGCCGAAGTACCTCGCACCGACCTGATTCCCGCGCTCCGTGCGGTGCTCGAAGAAGGCATGCGCGCCATCCAGCCCTGAGGTCATGACTGAGCAGACGCGCCAGTACCAGGCTATGGCGAAGACCGCCTCCTGGACGATGGTCTCGCGTGTCCTGGGACTGTTCCGCGACCAACTGACCGCCGCCGTCTTCGGCGCCTCGGCCATCGGCTCGGCGTTCATCTTGGCGTTCCAGATCCCGAACCTGTTCCGTCGACTGCTGGGCGAAGGTGCCTTGACTGCGGCGATTGTCCCGGTGCTCGCCGATAAGTCCGTCAAGGACGGCAAGCCCGCGGCATTCGGCTTCTTGAACTTCGTCCTTCGGAAGGTCTTCCCATGGATGATAGGCCTGACGATGGTCGGCATCGGATCGGCTTTGCTCTGGTCGCTGATTCGGCCGGTCGACAGCTCGGCGGCGATCCTGACGGCAGTCTGCATGCCTTACATGCCGCTGATCTGCATCGCGGCGCTATTCACCTCGGCGGTCAACCTCAGCGGACGTTTCGGCTTGGCTGAGATCGCCTCAGGCGTGCTCAACCTTTGCATGATCGTCGGTCTCGGCGTCTTCGGCGACAACCTTGCCACGACCGACATGGGCAAGGCCGTCTGGCTCTGCGTCGGCGCGCTGGTCGGGGGGGCATTCCAGTTACTCATTCCTCTCTGGGGCCTGCGGCAGGAGGGCTGGCGCCCAAGCCTAACGCATACCGATGAAACCGCATGGAAGGCCTTGAGCATCGCATTTCTTCCCGCTGCGCTCGGCGCTGGCGTGCAGCAGGTGAACGTCCTGATCTCACGTGGGATCGCCTACAACGTCAGCGACGCCGGCCTGATGTACTACTACATCGCCAATCGTATTGTCGAACTGCCTATCGGACTTTTCTCGGCTTCGATCGCTGTCGTCGTCTTTCCGGCCCTCGCCACCGCCTTCGCCAGCCGCGACGTCCCGGCGCTGGCCCGTAACTACGGTCGCGGCATGCGGCTTGTCTTGGCGATCAACGTCGGCGCCGCCTTCGGGCTCGCAGCCTTGGCCGTACCCATCGTGCAGCTGCTTTTCCAGTACGGACGTTTCAGCGCCGGCAACTGCCTAGCGACCAGTAACCTGCTGGTACTCTTTGCCGTCGCTATGCCGTTCTACGCGATGATCTCCATCGTCACCCGCGCCTTGAATGTGGCCGGCCAGACCAAGGTCACGTTGATCGCCGCCATCCATGCGCTCGTCGTGAATGCCGTGGGTTCGCTCGTGGCCGTCTGGATGGGCAAGGGCGTCGAAGGGCTCGCCTTGGCGAACGCCATCTCGACGATCTGGCAGTACCTAGTGCTCCGCCACTACCTCAAGAAGCACGCGCCTGAGTTCCTGACCGAGAGCCTGCTCAAGCCAGCTATCCAGGTGTTCTTTGGCTCCTTGATCTTAGCCTTCATTTCTTTCCAAGGATATACCTCGCTGCACAATGTGCTCACCGGACATCTCAACGATAAGCTGAACCTCATCGTCTCGATGGGGGTCGCCGGGCTGGCCGGCATGGTCTTCTACGCCATCTATCTCGACAAGTTGGGTTATCCGGAGCGCGACCTTTTGCGGGGTTACGCTAACAAGGTACTCCGGTTCCTCGGCGTGCAGCTCAAGGCTTGAACTTGGCTTCGCGGTAGGACTTGGGCTGATAGCGGCGGAGCAGGGCCTCGAGGATGGCGACGGTCTCGTTGTCGACCAACCCGTCTACCTTGGTCGGATGGAAGTGACGCTGGAAGGCTTCGACGCCGAGCTTGAGTCCGGCGTCGCCGGGTTCGAGGACGTAACCGTAAGCCGTCAGCAAGCCGCGCACATAGTTCGGTGCGAGCTTAGACTTCTTGGAAAGATTATCGGTCACCTCGTTAGGCAGCGGCCAGGCTCCGATGCCCAACGTTGCTAGCTTAGCCCAAGGGAACTTCGAACCTGGGTCGACCTTACGACCTACCGCGATGTCCGAATGCGCCAGAACGTTCCAAGGTTTGATGTCATGACGCCGGATGATCTCGTCGCAGAGCGCGAACAGAATCGCTGCCTGCGCCTCGGAATACGGGTAGACGTTCCCATCGTAGTTGATGATCTCGATGCCGATGGAGTTTTGGTTCAGGTTGGTCAGCTTACCCCAGCCGCTCTTGCCGGCGTGGTAGGCAGCCAAGTTCTCCGGGACCATGCGGATGACCCGGGGCTTGGGTTCGTCCGTGACCAGGTAGTGGACCCCGACCTTATGCTTCGGATCCTTACCCTGGAGGATATCCAAGGAGGAGGGTAGGGAGCCCGCGGTATGGTGGAGGATCAGGCAGGTCACCGGCACCTTGCGCGGCTCAGCTCCCAGCGAGCCCGGACCTTGCTCGATGACCAGACCCGTGAACTTTGGCTCCACCACGGCCGGCTTCGTTTCCGGGTTGGTGGTCGTGCTGCAACCGACAAAACCCGCCGAAATGAGTGCCCAAGCCAGCCCGAAACGACAATATGAGCGAATGGGGGCGTTCATGGGGTTATTGGCGAAAAGATAAGAAGGGGGTGATTTAACCCAAGATAAAACCATTTTAACGTATTTAAAGGCTGTTATTATTGTGCATTACTAGATTAGACATAATGTATATTGTGCGAAATATAGACCCAGGCGGTAATCGTGTGGAATTGAGTTATTGATTGCTCGATTGGGAACGCTCATAACGGAAGTTCCCCTAAACCATCTAGCTCCGACTTTATGAAAGTAGCCCGACACATCATTGAAGCACGCCGTGAGGCGATCGCTAAACTTCTCTCCAAAGTCGGATACGTCCCTGTCCTGGAGATCTGCAAACAGTTCAACGTCTCCGAGGCAACGGCTCGCCGCGATCTGACCGAACTCGAGAACCAGCGTCGCATCACCCGTACTCATGGCGGAGCGCTCTCGGACTTCAATCGTAACTTCCCGCCCCTCGACGACCGCAAGATCGAAGACGCCGAAGCCAAGCGCAAGATCGGCAACCTCGCCGCCTCGCGCGTCAAGGCTGGCATGACCGTCTACCTCGACTCGGGTTCGACGATCTTCTTCGCCGCTGAAGCCATTGCCTCGGCCGGCGTACCTGATCTGCAGATCGTGACGACCTGCTTGCCGACTGCTCAGCTCATTTCGTGCCTGCCTGGTGTCGAGGTCTACATCCCCGGCGGCCTTTTCCTCACCCGTCACGCGATGGTCGCCGGTGATCGCACCCTGGAAGAAGTCGCCCGCTGGAACTTCGACGTGGCCCTGCTCGGCGCCGAAGGCATCGACGAAAATGGCCTTTGGAATTCCCAGCGCGACATCTCCCACCAGCAGCGCGAAGTCATTCGTCGTAGCGACGAAGTCTTGATCTGCATGAACAAGGTAAAGCTCGGCCGGGGCGGACCCTGTGCCGTGACCCGTGATGTCAGCTCCCTTTTCCTGGTCACCGACGCGGATGCCGCTTCGGTCCAGAAAGCCAAGGTCAAGCTGCTGCCTGAGCGCGTCCTGACAGCCATCTAAGCTCCCTCGCTCACCGAGGAATGTCCGCCGACGTAATCCAGTCATTGCTAGAACTGTCCCATCAGTTGGGCGGAGAGCGCCTGCGCATGGCCATCCTGGGCGAAGGTAACACTTCGGTGCGTCTCGATGACGACACCTTCGCGGTCAAGGCATCGGGTTCCAATCTCGCATCGCTCAAAGAAACCGACGTCACCCAATGCGCCTTCGGTCGTCTGCTTCCTTTATTGGACGCCACGGCGGCGACGGATGTCGAGGTCGACCAGGCCTTGCTCGCCGCCCGCATTGATCCGGCATCCAAGAAGCCTTCGATCGAAGCCCTCTTCCACGCCTACCTGCTCACCCTGCCCGGCG
>CAINSX010000178.1 GCA_903853185.1 uncultured Opitutia bacterium | reverse complement strand
GGGATCTTCGCCTTCGATGAGCGGCCACTCGAAGGATTTCTTTGAGCCGTAGACGTCGATCGATTCGCGATACTGGCGGGCCGTGTCGAAGAGCGAGCGGATGATGCGCGCCGAGACGTCGGACTTGTGGAACTTGAGGTGGGCCGTCTCGACCGCGAAGGGCGAGTTGTAGATCGGGATCATGTCCTCGGCGATGCGGCCCGAGCCGAAGCACGAGACGTATTCCGCGTCGGCGCGGGTGAGGGCGAGCATCGGGCCCACGCAGTGCGTGGCGTAGTACATCGGCGGGAGGCCGGGCCAGTAGCCGGGCCAGCCTTCCATGTCCTGCTGGTGCGAGGCTTGGAGGAACTGCAGGCGGCCGAGCTCGCCGTTGTCGTAGAGCTCCTTCACGTAGAGGAACTCGCGGGCGTAGACCACCGTCTCCATCATCATGTAGCTCAGGCCGGTCGCCTTCACCAGCTTCACGATCTCTTCGCATTCGGCGATCGAGGTCGCCATCGGGACCGTGCAGGCCACGTGCTTGCCGGCCTTGAGGGCGGCGATGGATTGGCGGCCGTGGTCGGGGATCGGTGTGTTGATGTGAATCGCGTCAATGTCCGGGTCCTTGAGCAGCGCGTCGAAGTCCGTGTAGCGCTTCGCGATCTTATAGCGGTCGCCGATCGCCTTCAGCTTCTCCGGGTTGCGCTGGCAGAGCGCGACGATCTCCGCGTTCGGGTGGGCCTGGTAGATCGGGATGAATTCGGCGCCGAAGCCGAGGCCGGCCAGCGCGATGCGAATCTTCGGAGTGCTCATGGGGTGTGGCTTCATTCAGCCCAAACTCGCCCGCGGACGGAAGCCGATTTGCTAGGACGGAACCGACGGGGCCCGTTCGCAAACCTACCAAACAAGAAGGCCGCCCGGGTGGGCGGCCTTCGGTGGGGAAGGGCGGGGTGCTTAGACCTGCTCTTCGATCTTCAGGGCGCGGTAGCCGCCGAGGCTCTTGAAGTAGAAGAGCAGCAGCAGGTAGATCGCGGCCATGGTCAGAGGCAGGAAGGAGTCAGCCTTCAGCGTGGCGCGGTCACCGGCCTGGTTGGCGGCGACGATGGCCTTCTGCTCGGCCGTACCGGCTTCGCCGACCTTCTTGGCGGCTTCGAGCTTGTCACCCGCGACGGCGGTCACCGGGGCGAGGAAGAGGAACTTCGATTCCGAAGAGGCCTTGTTCGCGGCGTAAGCGGCCGGGGCGCTCTGCTGCAGGGCTTCGCCCGTGAAGCGGTCCTTGGCGTAGCCGAGGCCGGGGCCTCCGATCAGGCCGGCGGAGAGCATGCCGATGCCGCCCATGATGGACATCGCGACGGCGCCGGAGCGCGGGAAGCGGTCGCCGACGACGGCGAGCATCGTGGGCCAGAAGAACGTCTTGCCGAGCGCGTAGATGCCAAGGGCGACGAGCGCGACGCCGAAGCTGTTCATGCCGGAGGCGAGCTGGAGGCCGCCGAACGCGAGGAGCGCCGAGGTCACCAGGATGCCGATCGGGGAGAGGCCCAGCTTGGTCTCGATGAAGTGGGCGCAGAAGCGGAGGCCGAACATGATGGCCGAGGTCCAGATGAAGAGGGCCTTGCCCTGGTCGGCGGTGAAGAGGTTGCCGGTGATGGCTTCGATCCAGGAGTCGGTGCCGAGTTCGACCGCGCCGACGATGGCGTGGGTGACGAAGAGCACGAAGAGGAGGAGGGAGCCGAAGGTCCAACCCATCGTCAGGCCGAGACCCATGACGAGAGCGATCGTGATGGCGAGACCGGCGGTGTTGCTGAGGTGAAGGGCAGACTGGGCCTGCAGCGCGATGAGCGCGCAGACCGCGATGGCGGCAAGGCTCTCAAGCGAGGGCTTCTTGATGAGGCGGCTGACCATGGCGGTCGCGATGAGGAGGATCACGCCGATGATATTGGCGGTCGCGGTTTCGAGACCGAGCGCGCCGGCGAAGAACAGCGTCAGCAGGTAGCAGACGACGGCACCGCCCAGGATGCCGATATCCTTGGTCATTTCACCAAGGTCAGCGCCCTTCTCGGCGGCTTCCGACTTCGGGAAGGTCTGGCCCATGAACATGATCGCGTAGGCGATGGTCGGGACGAGGTAGAAGGAGAGCTGACCCTTCCAGCCGAGGCCGAGGCCATGCGAACCGAGGGCGTAGGAGGCGAGGGCGCCGACCACCATGCCGAGGGGCCAGGAGGCGTGCAGGATGTTCAGGTAGTGCGTGCGCTGCTTGGGGAAGATCGTGGCGACAAGCGGGTTGGCCACGGCTTCGAGGGTGCCGTTCGCGAAGGCGAAGATGAACATGCCCCAGTAGAGGAAGTCATACGCGTTCTGTGGGGTGGAGGCGCCGAAGGTGACGAACGCCGAGAGGATGTGTCCAATGAGGGCGACCGCGACGAGCTTGCCGTAGCCGATCTTGTCGACGACCACGCCGCCGATGATGATGCCGAAGCAGAAGCCCGAGAAGCCGGCGCCGCCGATGGCACCGAGCTGGGTGGCGGTGAAGCCGTATTCGGACGCCCAGGCGCCGAAGATGCCGCCGCGGAGGGCGAAGCCGACGCCGGCCGCGAGGATAGCCATGAAGCCAGCCCAGAGGAGGCGCTTCGCATTAGGAACCGTAGTTTCTGTGCTCATAGTATGTTTAGGGAGGGGGTACGGGTGTGAATAAAACCAATAACTCCCCCTCTGTCGAGTAGGCAAGTAGG
>CAINSX010000177.1 GCA_903853185.1 uncultured Opitutia bacterium | reverse complement strand
GTCCTGCCGGTCTCGACGATGCATTCGACCAAGATCGACCCTGCCCTGCTCGGTGGCCAGCCGGCCGTCATCTTCGAAGGCGCCGTCCAGCAGGCCAAACTCGATGGCATCGACGAACTCGTCGTGCTCCCGCTCTTCATCGGACCCAGTCGCGCAATCACGGAATACCTCCCCAAGGTCTTCGCCGACGCCAAACCGGGCGCGATGAAACTCAGCATCCGTGATCCGCTCTTCGGTCCCGAGCTGAGGAGCATGCTGATCGACAACTTGAAGTCGACCGGCTGGACCAAGGGCAGCGGGACGGTCTACCTTTGCGACCACGGCTCACCCATCCAAGAGGTGACGCGTTGCCGTAATTTCTTCGCCAGCGCTATCCGCACCGAACTCGGCCTGAAAGACGATGAGCTCATCGCCTGCTCGATGGAACGCCGTGAGGGAGCGGAGTATGACTTCAACAAGCCCCTCCTTCAAGACGCGCTCCAACAGGCAAAGGGAGAAGCGGTCATCCTAATGCTCTTCCTGCTGCCCGGCCGTCACGCCGGAGAGGATGGCGACGTCGCGACGATCGCCCAAGAGCACGCTCCGGAAGGGCTGCGCTGGAAACTCAGCCCTCTGCTCGGCAAGCACCCCGCACTGCCCGCGCTGCTCTTCCGCCGTCATCTCTACTCCCCGGGATTCAAGCTGACCAAGATCGCCGCCATCGTCGCGGTGCTTTCCGTATGCCTGCTCCCCGTGCTGATCGGCGCCCTGGCCCCGAAAAGCCTGGGCATGCCCGAACGCTTCATGATCTGGGGCGGCGGAGTCGCGACCATCTTCACCGCCCTCTTCTTCTTCCTGAAGGCGAAGGTCTGGAAAAAGGCCTGAACTCAGGCGAACGCCGCAATGCGGCCCATCAGGCCGGCATGACGAGGCGGAGCGACGACGGCGCCAACGACCGCGATGAGCGGCGTGGGCAAAACGGAAACATCGACCTTACCTGAAGCGAGGTCGGTCAGCGTGGTGAGCACATCTGACGTGCCCTCCTGCGAGACTTTGGAAAGCAAACGAATCGGGAGATCGGCCTGGGCGCCGGCGGCGATGAGTTTAGTCGCGACGGACGGCAGCGCCTTCGCGCCCATGTAAAGACAGAGAGTCGCGCCGGTCTCGATGTGTGCCTTCCAATTCTGATCGCTGCCGTCGGCGCAATGCCCGGTAAGGAAAGTGACAGAGGCGGCCTTCCCGCGATGCGTCAGCGGGAACGCGGCATCCGCTCCGGCAGCGGTCGCGGCGGTAATACCCGGCACGACTTCAAAAGGAATACCATGGGCGGCGAGATGGTCCATCTCTTCACCGAGACGACCGAAGATACCCGGGTCGCCGCCTTTAAGCCGGACGATGAGACCACCCTGACGCGCTTCACGCACGATCACAGCGTTGATCTCGTCCTGGGTCATCGAGTGGACCCCGCAGCGCTTGCCGACCGGGACGATTTTGGTCGTCGCCGGAATCTCTTCCAAAAGGGCATCCCCGGGCAGGGCATCATGAATGACGACATCCGCCTGCTTCAGCAGACGCAGGCCCCTCACAGTGATCAGGTCCGGGGCTCCGGGTCCTGCACCGACGAAGGCCACCCGGCCGATGTCACAATTTACCATTTATTTAAACTTGACCCCTATTTATGTAATCCTAACTCATCTTATCAAGTATTAAATCATGGACCCTATCTCCGGCAAGCCCCTGGCTAAGAACGAACTCCTGAAGGCGGACAAACCCGACCTTTCCGGCAATATTCGCGAAACCCTCGCCAACCCGGAAGCCGATCGCTTCACGGGGGACGACGAGCAGTTCATCAAGTTCCACGGCATCTACCAGCAGGATGACCGCGACAAGCGCAAGACGGGCAAGGAATACTCCGTCATGGTGCGCACGCGCCAGACCGGTGG
>CAINSX010000176.1 GCA_903853185.1 uncultured Opitutia bacterium | reverse complement strand
GGTCTTCACCATGTTCGGCAGGGGCTTCTTATCCCGCTTCGACTTAGAGAAGTCGGGACTAGGGCCGCGCCAGAAGTCGTACTCTTCCTGCAGCAGGTAGATCTTGGCGTTCGGAAAGGCGGGCTTGCCGTTATCGACGAAGCCATCGAGGTGATCGGAGTGCGAGTGGCTGAGGAAGCCGGTCGTAACCTGCTCAGGCTTGATACCTAGCTGACGGAGGCCTTCGGCCACCCAGCCGAAGTTCGGATTGGGATGACGCTCGCCGAAACCGGCGTCGATCAGCGCAACCTCGTCACCGATCTTCAATCCCATGATATTGATGTAGAGCGGCAGCGCATCGAGACGCTCGCGGTTGAAGACCAGGGCGTCCTTCATCGTCGGGCGGTCGGCCTCCGGCCACATGAGCTCGAGGCCCTGCTTGAAGAGCATATGGCCGTCGCTGATCGAGAAGGCCTCGATCTTGCCGATGTTGAACTTGTAGACGTAAGGATTCGGGGGACGTTTCACCGGCGCGGACTTAGGCGCATCGGCCGCGGCGAGGCGCGAAGCGGTCGCCAGGCCGGCCAAGGCGAAGGCGGCAGCTCCAAGGAATTCACGTCGAGACGAAGGCTGGATTTCGGAGGCCATAGGGGTGGGTAAAAACCTACCCCTTCGCCCTGCCCCCTCCAGCCCAAAGGTAAGGCGAACACCCGGGGCTCGCCCACGACGATACGGATTGAAACCCCTTCCGCCCGTCGTTGTCTAAAGACCAGATGCATCGCCCCCTGCAACTCGCCCTCTTTTTCAGCCTGAACGCCATCGTGACCGTCCAAGCTGAGACCATCCAGTTCAACCGGGATATCCGTCCGATCCTGTCCGAGAACTGCTTCAGTTGCCACGGCTCCGACGAGAAAGCCCGTAAGGCCAAGCTCCGACTGGACCTCTCCGATGAGGCCACGCGCGAGCACAAGAACGGCACGCCCATCGTACCGGGCGATTTGAAGAAGAGCGCCGTCTGGGAGCGCATCCTTTCGACCGACGAAGATGAGGTGATGCCGCCGCCGAAATCCCACCTCTCGCTCACGGCGACGGACAAGGCGAAGATCAAGGGCTGGATTGAGCAAGGCGCCAAATATGAAGAGCACTGGGCCTTCGTCGCCCCGAAGCGTCCCGCACTGCCGACCGGCAACAAACTTCCGGCCATCGATTACTGGGCCACCAGGAAATTGGCTGAAGTTGGCCTCCACCCTTCGCCCGAAGCCGACCGCTACACGCTCATCCGACGCGTGACGCTGGACCTGACCGGTCTACCCCCGACCGCCACCGAAGTCGAAGCCTTCATTCAAGACAAGCAGCCCGATGCTTACGGACGACTCGTCGACCGCTTACTGGCTAACCCGCACTACGGCGAACGCATGGGCCTCGATTGGCTCGATGCCGCCCGCTACTCCGACACCAACGGCTTCTCCATCGATGGCGGCCGCCACCTCTGGCTCTGGCGCGATTGGGTCATCCAAGCCTTCAACGACAACAAGCCCTACGACCGCTTCATCGCGGAACAGATCGCCGGCGACCTCATGCCGGATACCGACGACGGCAAGCTCATCGCCACGGGCTTCCAGCGTAACAACATGAACACGCACGAGGGCGGCACCATTCCCGCCGAGAACCTCGTCAACTACAACGCCGACCGCGTGAAGACGCTCGGCGAGTCTATCCTCGGCCTGACCCTCGCTTGCGCACAGTGCCACGACCACAAGTTCGATCCGATTAGCCAGAAAGACTACTACCGCATCTTCGCCTTCTTCAATACCCTCGACGACCGCCCGACCGACGGCAACGCCGGCGTGAACTCACTTCCTTCGGCACTGCGCAAGACCGTCCTCAAGACGGATGAGCTCCCCGCCCTGCTCGCCCGCATCGGCGAGCTCAACCGACGACTGCAGGAGCCGGAGCCCGCGGTGCTCGCCCAATGGGAGCGCACCCAACAGCAGCGGGAAGCCGAGCGGAAACTTGGCCTCAAACTCATCCCGATCAACCTGCTCAAAATCTCCACGCCCAACAGCGGCGGCGGTTTCACCGTCGAAGGCAATAAGTTCAAAGGCATCACCAAGACCGCCTTCGACATCCTCGGCGAAACCCCGCAGGCCGAGGCCCCCATCGCCGGACTGCGCTTCGTCTTCCCCGACACGCTCGCCGCCCCGAAGCCGACCAAGGCCGCCAAGGCCGCGAAAGCCGCCAAGGGGACACCGGTCGCACCTAAACCCATGGATGAATTTGCCGGACGCTTCGTGCTGACCGCCGTGGACGTCACCGCCGACAAGATTGCCAGCGACCAGGTGAACATCCATCGCCTCCAGAAATTCAGCCACATCACCGCCGACGCTTGGACCGAGGACTATCCGGCCAAGGACGTGCGCGCCTTCAATGTACTCAACCAAGGCTGGTCGCCTCCGGCGGACACCGGAACGCACCACCTCACGGTGACGTTCGCCACGCCGATCACCGCGAAAGACCAGCCCTACCTCACCACGCAGATCTATTTCGGAAACAAGATGGGCGGCGCTCCCAGCGAGGGCGAACTCTTCGCCTTC
>CAINSX010000175.1 GCA_903853185.1 uncultured Opitutia bacterium | reverse complement strand
GCTCGATCCGGCCGCCCCGCTCGGCCACACGGCCGAGGAGATGGCGAAGTCCTACAAGCTCGAGGTCGTCGAATGGACCTGGACGCCGGAGTCGCCGAAGTTCGTGCTGCGCCTACCGGAACTGAGCCCGCACACGGTCGTACTCTGGCTCAACGACGAAACGAAGCCGGTCGCCAAGCCGCGCTGGGTGATGATGATCGCCGAAGACGAGTCCCCGCTGATCGTGGCGGCACCGCCTTTGCCGGAAGACTTGAAGCGCCGGATCATGGTCCACAAAGTAGGCTTAACGATTTGTCTGCTCACCTTGGTCATCGGAGTCGCGCTTCACCTCAGGAAGCGCCGGCACCTTAAGCGCTCGCAGGCCTAAGCCAGCGCCGCTTCGACGAACCCGGCTCGCGCTTCGAAGTGAGGGTTGTGTCCGCTGTCGGGCAGCGTGATCACATCCGCCTGCGGGAAGTGCGCACAGATCATGGCGACATCTTCGTCGCGAATGTAGTTCGATTTTCCGCCGCGAAGGAAACGTGTCGGGCCGTTCCAGGTTTCACCGGCGGCCAAAGGATTACCGAGGATCGCAGGCAGAGAATTTGTCAGGGCCTCGCGGTTCACGGTCCAGCGCCAGCGACCTTCGGCATCCTGCCCGAGGTTGGTGAGGATAAACTGCCGCATACCCCACTCGGGCACCTGCGCGGCAAGTTTCTCCTCGGCGTCCTTGCGCGACTTCACGGCGGAGAGATCAAGGGCGTTCATCGCGGCGAACTCGACGCGCACGCGGTCGGAATAGGCGCGTGGAGCGATGTCCACGACGGTGAGGCGCGACACGAGGTCCGGCCGATCCATGACGAGGCGCATCGCGGCCTTGCCGCCCATGCTATGACCAATGAGGTGCACGGGGCCGAGCGAAAGTCCGTCGAGCATCGCGATGACGTCACCGGCCATGGCGGCATAGGAGCAATCGTCCGCCCAGGGCGAAGAGCCATGATTACGTAAATCCGGCGCCAGCACACGGTGGCCGCGCTCCGCGAGGGCCACGCCAGCGGACTGCCAGTTGCGCGACGAACCGAGCAGGCCGTGCAGCACCACGAGCGGTGCGCCGGAGCCGCCGAGTTCGCGGAGGATTAGTGGAAGCGGTGCAGGCACGGGAGACGCCAAGGTGGAGGCGGAGAGCCCGAGGTCGAACCATTTTCCCGCAGAGGTCTTGAACAACGCCGGCTCCGCCCTATTAACATCGCATGCTCACCCGCCTGCTCCCCCTGCTCGCCTGCGCCGCTTCGGCGTTCGCCGCCATCGAAGTCATCAAGCTCCCCGGCGCGGAGGATCTGCACGAGCCCTTCAGTATCGCCTTCGACGCCAAGGGCGATGCGTACGGCGTCGAATTCCAGCCCGCCAACCGCATCTTCAAAATGCACGACGGTAAGATTGAGTATATCTCCGGCGTGAAGTGGAACAGCATGGGCAAGGCCCCGAAGCTCCCCGCCCCCGCCAAGCTCTTGGATCTTTCGCCGGCCGTCTACAACGGCATGCACGACATCTCCATCGCCCCCGATGGCTCCATCTACACGTCCGACAGCTTCCAGCACCGCATCGTCCGCCTCGACCCCAAGACGCACGCCACGACGGTCTTCGCGGGCACGGGTAAGGCCGGCTTCGCCGGCGACGGCGGCCCGGCGGACCAGGCGCAGCTCAACATCCCGATGTGCGGCGTGATTGATCCTTCCGGAAAATTCATGGTCATCGCTGATATCAGTAACAACCGCGTCCGCCGCATCGACCTCGCATCGAAAGTGATCACGACCATCGCCGGTAACGGCAAGAAGGGCCTACCCAAGGACGGCGACGACGCGCTGCACACGCCGATGGGCGACGTCCGCGCGGCCTGCACGGCCAAGGACGGCACGGTCTACGCGCTGCTCCGCGGCGGCCACGCGCTTGTCGAGATTAAGGACGGCAAGGTCACCGTTGTCGTGAACAAGGCTGGCAAGGCCGGTCCCGCCACCGACGGCCCGGCGGGCGACGCGCGCATGAACGGCCCGAAATACGTGACGATGGACGCCAAGGGCAACGTGCTCATCCTCGACACGGAGAACCACTGCCTCCGTCTCTTTGATCCCATCAAGCAGACCATCCGCACGATCATCGGTAATGGCAAGAAGGGCTCCGCGGTCGGCGCGGATTGGGCCAGCACACAGCTCAATCGCCCGCACGGCGCCCGTATCGGACCAGACGGCCGTCTCTACGTGACCGATACCGAAAACAACCGAATCCTCATTGGTCCGGCCCCTTAAGCGGGGTGTAGCCCGCTGGGCGGGGTTTTTGGGTTTGTCTCTTTCGGCAGGGGGCGGTTGGGTC
>CAINSX010000174.1 GCA_903853185.1 uncultured Opitutia bacterium | reverse complement strand
GGGCCTGCTCCAGCGATACAAGGACCTCCAGGACATCATCGCGATCCTGGGCCTCGACGAACTGCCCCCTGACGACAAGCTCGTCGTCTTCCGCGCCCGTAAGGTGCAGAAGTTCCTCTCCCAGCCCTTCCACGTCGCGGAAATCTTCACGGGATCGCCCGGCAAGTACGTCGCCCTCGACGACACGCTGCGCGGCTTCGAGATGATCCTCTCCGGCGAGCTCGACCACGTGAACGAGAACGACTTCTACATGAAGGGCGGTATCGACGAGGTCCTCGCCGCTGCCGGCCAGTCCAAGAAATAAGACCCCATGTCCCTTACGGTCGAAATCGTCACCCCTGACCGCCGCGCCTACGAAGGCACGGCGGACAAGGTGACCCTGCCCACCGCTATGGGCAGCATCGGCATCCTGCCCGGCCACCAGCCTATCACCGCGATCATCGCCGCCGGCGAAGTCATCCTCACGGTGGACGGCAAGATCACCCGCCTCGCCATCGACCAGGGGTTCGTCCGCGTCGTCTCCGACAAGGTCTCCGTCGTCACCGAAGCCGCCATCGACGAATCGAAGATCGACCTCAAGGCCGTCGAGACCGCCGAAGCGCGTGCGCGCGAAGCCGTCGAAGCCGCCCGCGGTCAGAAGGAAATCGACCCAGTTGAGATCGCGAAGATGGAGCAGATTCTCCGCTTCGCCTTGGTGCAGCGCCTCGTCAAGGGCCGCACTTCGCAGGGAATGACGGAGTAAGTTGCCGCTTCTCGGCATCTTCGCTCCGTTTTTCGTTTAAAGTCATTTAAGCGGAACTTGCCCCTCCTTCGCGGGAAGGGCAGAGTTCCCTCGTGATTAAAACTGCGATCACGGTTTCTCTCGTCGCCCAAGCCAAGGGCGGGCCGTTCGTTTATTGGGATGGCCTTGAGTCCGCGGCGGTCTCCGCCGCCAAGCTGGGCTTCGACGCCATCGAGATCTTCGCCCCTTCGGCCGCCTCCATCGACCGTCCGGCGCTTCATGCTTTGCTTAAGCAGCACCATCTCTCGGCCGCGGCCTTCGGTACCGGTGGCGGTTGGCTTGTCCACAAGTGGCACCTGACCCACGCCGACCCGGCTATCCGCCAGCAGGCCCGTGAGTTCATCCGCGCGATCATTGACGTCGCCGGCGAATTCAAGGCGCCAGCGATTATCGGTTCAATGCAGGGCAAGGCCGAGGGTGACGTCTCCCGTGACCAGGCCCTGACCTGGCTTGCCGAAGCGCTCACCGATCTCGGCGCCCACGCCTCCCAATACGGAGTGCCGCTCCTCTACGAGCCGCTCAACCGCTACGAGACGAATCTCCTGAACAGCCAGCTCGACGCCGCCCAGTTCCTCGAAGCCCGCCAGATCGGCAACGTGAAGCTGCTCTGCGACCTCTTCCACATGAACATCGAGGAGGTCTCGAACGCCGCCACGCTCCGCGCCTGCGGTCGCCACGTCGGGCACGTCCATTTCGCCGACAGCAACCGCCAGGCGATCGGCTTCGGCCACACGGACGCCGCTTCAGTCGTCGCCGCGCTCAAGGATATCGGCTTCGCCGGTTACCTTTCCGGAGAGATCCTTCCTTTGCCTGATTCCGAAGCCGCCGCCGCGCAGACGATCAAGGCCATCCGCACCCACTTACCCCGCTAAGACCATGCTCAAGCACCAGCTCATCCATCCGAAAATCTCCGAAGTCCTCGCCCGCGCGGGCCATCACTCGGTCATCCTGATCGCCGACGGCAACTACCCCGTCTGGGGCAAGAAGGGGCCGAACGCTGAGCTGGTCTCGCTCAATCTTTCACCAGGCATTCCTACCGTCGCCCAAGTGCTGCGCGCGGTGCTCAGCGCCGTACCGGTCGACGCCGTCAACACGATGGGTATCCCGGCTGACGACTCTTACGCACAGAAGGGCGAGCCGCCCGTCTGGGCCGAGTTCCGCCAAGAAGTGAAGGCCGCCGGCCTGAAGCTCGAACTGCAGCCGATCCTGAAGTGGGATTTCTACAAGGCCGTCGAATCCGCCGACCACATCCTCACGATCCAGACCGGCGACCAAGCCCTCTGGGGCAACGTGCTCCTCACCGTCGGCTGCCGCACGGCCTGAACTTTCATACCATGAAGACTCGCACCCTCGGTAAGACCGGGATCGAACTCCC
>CAINSX010000173.1 GCA_903853185.1 uncultured Opitutia bacterium | reverse complement strand
GAAAGCTTCACAAAGGCACCGGGCTTGCAGGCCGGGGCTTGTTCGTGGTCGATCCAGACGCGGAGGGGGCTCATTAGGCGAGGGCGACCGGGCGGTCGTAGGAAGGATCCCAGTCTTTCCAGACCGGTTCATAGCCATGGGCGCGGAGCATCGCGGCGACTTCTTCAGGCGAGCGGTCGTCTTCAATCGCGAACTGCTCCAGCGAGGCTTCGCGGCCTTCGGCGTAGCCTCCGGGATTCGTGTGCGAGCCCGCGCTCATCGCCGTCACGCCCACACGGCAGGCGTGGTCGCGGAACTTGCGGCTCTCGCGGGTGCTCAGCGTCAGTTCGACTTCGGAGCTCAGCAGGCGGAAGGCGCAGATCGCCTGGATTAGGTCGCGATCCGTCATCTCGACCTTCGGCTGCAGCTCGCCTTCGTGCGGGCGGATGCGAGGGAACGAGACGCTGTAGCGGCTCTGCCAGTGTTTGCGTTCGAGCCAGCGCAGGTGGAGGGCCGTGAAGAAACATTCCGCGCGCCAGTCCTCGAGGCCGAAGAGCGCG
Organism: uncultured Opitutia bacterium; assembly: GCA_903853185.1. GTDB lineage: Bacteria > Verrucomicrobiota > Verrucomicrobiia > Opitutales > UBA953 > UBA953. The sequence goes on along the minus strand of CAINSX010000173.1, from coordinate 8,001 downwards.
CCGAGGCCGATCTTATGGACGCCCGCGGCGCCGACGCGGTCCGGCGCGTCGAGGCGGTAGGCGAAGTCGGATTTACGGCCCTTCGGGTGGTGGACGTTGTAGGTCTCGCGGTGATACGTCTCTTGGTATACCAGCACCGCGTTGAGGCCGTGGCGGCGGAGCTCGACGTATTCCGCGGTCTCCATCGGTTGCACTTCCATCGAGAGAGAGGAGAAGTGCGGGCGGAGCAAGTCGAGGGCCTGGACGAAATAGGGGACTTCCACCTTGTTGGATTCGCCTGTCAGGATGAGCAGGTGATCGAAGCCCAGCTTCTTCAGGGCGCCCGCTTCACGGAGGATCTCGCCTGGATTGAGCGTGCGGCGCGGGACCTTGTTGCCGGCCGAGAAGCCGCAGTAGGTGCAGATGTTCTGGCACTCGTTGGAGAGATAGGCCGGCGCGAAGAGCTGCATCGTGCGGCCGTAACGTCGGAGCGTCCGCTCGTGGCTCAGGCGGGCCATCCGTTCCAGGTGCGGCGCGGCGGCCGGCGAGATCAGCGCCTTGAAGTCTTCGAGGTCGGCCGAGTCGGCCTCGGCGCGGGCGAGCGCGCGGAGCACATCGGCGTCGGTCTTAGCCGCGACGGACCCCAGGACATCGTCCCAGGGATGGGCGGCATGGACTTCGGCGAACGACATCGGCCCGTCACTGTGGGCCAAAAACCGTGCAGGGCAAGGGCGGGCGCGCGCTCAGAGCGTCGCGGCGTAACCAGCGGCGTCGAGGAGGCTGGCGAGCTCGGCCGGATTCTTCACCTTCACCTTGATCATCCAGGCGCCACCGTACGGTTCGCGGTTCACCAGGTCAGGGGAGTTGTTCAGCCCCGAGTTGGCTTCGAGGACCTCGCAGGAGATCGGGCTGTAGAGGTCGGAGGCGGCCTTGACGGATTCCACCGTGCCAAAGACGTCGCCATGATTAAAGGCCGCGCCGACCTTCGGGAGGTCGACGAACGTCACGTCACCGAGCGCGGCCTGCGCGTGGTCGGTGATGCCGATGACCGCGGTGCCGTCGGCGGCGACCTTGATCCACTCGTGGTCCTTGGTGTAATGGAGGTCGGCAGGGACGTTGCTCATGGCTTCTGGGTAAAGTGGGCGGGGATTATTTCAACCCTTCACTTCACGAAAGGCTCGGTCGCGAGGTGGAGCGGGATGCGATTGCCGCGGATGTCGACCGTCAGCGAGGCGGAGGAAGCGTGGCCGGCGGCGACGAGGGCCGTGCCGATCGGTTTGCCGAGGACCGGAGACTGTGTGCCCGAGAGCACTTCGCCGACGGGCGTCTCACCAGAATACACCACCGCGCCTTGGCGGGCGATGCGGCGGTCATCGAGCGAGAACAGCACCACCGAGGAGGTCGGGCCACCTTGGGCCTGGCGGTGGAGCGCTTCGCGGCCGATGAAGGCCGGCTTCGCGAACTTCACCGTCCAGCCGAGGCCGGCCTGGATCGGAGAGATGCGTTCGGAGATTTCGTGTCCGTAGAGCGGGTAGTTCGCCTCGAGGCGGAGCGAGTCGCGGGCGCCCAGACCGGCGGGGACGAGCCCGTGGGGCTTGCCGGAGGTGAGGAGCGCGCGGGCGACTTTTTCGGCGGAGGCGGCGGGCAGGTAGATTTCGAAGCCTAGCGAGCCCGTGTAGCCCGTGCGGGAAATAATGCAGCCCGTAGCGCCGGCGACTTCGCCGAGCACGAAGCCGAAGCGCTTGATCGATGCGAGCGGCGTGGAGGTGACGAGAGCGAGAATCTGTTCCGCGAGCGGGCCTTGGAGGGCGAGCTGGGCCCAGGCGGCGCATTCGTCGAGGACTTCGACCTGGTGGGAACCGAGGTGGGCGCGCATCCAGGCGATGTCCTTCGGCGCATTGGAGGCGTTAAGGCAGATGAGAAACTCTTCTTCGGCGAGGCGGTAGACGATCAGGTCGTCGACGCAGCCGCCGTCGGGCTGGCACATCACCGTGTAGCGGGCCATGCCGACCTTGATGGTCGACATCTCGTTGGTCATGATGCCATCGAGGAACTTCGCGGCGTCGCGGCCGCGGACGCGGGCTTCGCCCATGTGGGAGACGTCGAAGAGTCCGGCCGTCTTGCGGACCGCCATGTGTTCTTCGATGATGCCCGTGTATTGCACCGGCATCTCCCAGCCGGCGAAGGGGACGATGCGGCCGCCGAGTTCGACGTGCAGGGCGAAGAGAGGCGTGCGGGAGAGCGTGTCCGACATAGGCACGTTACGGTGCGGCCCGCGGGATTCCTTCCAACAAAAAAGCCCGGCTTGGCGGCCGGGCTTTTCGAGGAGGGCCGAAGTCCGGCTCAGAGACCGAGTTCCTTGCGGAGCTCGGAGAGGGAGGCCTTGAAGTCTTCCTCCGTGATCAACTTCGCGCGACGCTTGCTTTCGAGCAGGGCGTAGCGGGCGTTGAACTCGGAATACTTGAGGGCATCGGCTTGGGCCTTGGCCGCGGCGGCGACCTTGTTGGCTTCGGCGACCTTGGCGTTCGCGTCGGCCAGCTTGGCTTCGGCCGCGAGGCGTTCGTCGGCCAGGGCTTTCTCGGAATTCTTGTTAGCGGCGGCGATCTTGGCGTCGGCGGACATGTTCGCTTCGGCGAGGGCCTTGGCGGCATCAGCCAGTTTGGCTTCGGCGGCGCTACGTTCATCGGCGAGGTTCTTCTCGGCAGTCTTGTTGGCGTCAGCGATGGCCTTGGCGGCTTCGGCCTTGGCTTCGGCGAGGGCTTTCTCGGCGCTCTTCACCGCGTCGGCTACCTTAGCGTCACCAGCGGCCTTTTCGGCGGCGGCGGCCTTCTCGGCGTCTTCCACCTTAGACTGGAGGGCTTTCAGTTCGGCGTTGGCCTGGGCGACGGCCTTGGCGGCGGCCTCGGAGGAATCCTGGGCGGCGGCGGCCTTGGCCTTCGCGAGGGCTTCGTTGGCCTGGGCAGCGGCGGTCTTCTGTTCTTCGAGCGCCTTCTGGAGGTCGGCGAGGCCCTTAGAGGCTTCGGCCTTGGCGGCGGCGGTAGAGGTGTTGGCGGCGCGGGCGAGTTCATCGGCGCGGGCGTTGAGGGCCTTGATCGCAGCGTTGGAGTTGGCCTGCGACACGTTGAGGGCCTTGATTTCGGCGGCGTAGGAGTTTTCCAGCTGGGCGACGCGCGCTTCGGTGGGCTTCGCGGCGACCTTGGCCTTGGCGACGTTGGACTTCGCGGTGGCGACCTTGGAGTCGACGCCGGCGAGGGCGGCACGGCGGGCTTCGACGGACTTCAGTTCCTTCTCCGCTTTGGCGCGAGCGAGGGCGGCTTCAGCGTTGGCCTGATCGAGGGCGAGCTCAGCTTCGGCCAGCTTGGCGGCAGCGGCGGCATCATTGCCCTTGGAGGCCTTGGCGGCGGCGATGGTCTTGGTGATTTCGGCGAGGCGGGCCTTGGTGTTGGCTTCGCGGACAGCGAGAGAGGCCTGGATCTTGGTGGCGGCTTCCTTGGTGGCGGCGATGTCTGCCTTCAGGCCTTCCTTGGCGGCGTCTTCACCGAGAGCCTTCTTAGAAAGCTTCTTGAATTCCGGGTTGTCGGAAGCAGGCACGCCTGCTTCGCCTTCAGCGGGAGCCTTGGTGAGGTTGACCTTTACCGTGGCAGGGAAGCCGAACTCGATGCCTTCGCTCGTGGTGATGAGGCGGGGCTTCAGTTCGGAGACCTCGGTGAGGTAGCCGCCCTTGCCGACCTGCAGTTCGTAATTCTTGGTGCGGTCGAGCTTGATCGTGGCAGGCGTGCGGCCTACGGCTTCGCCGTTGAGGCGAATCGCCGCGGCGGTCGGATTCGACGACACGACGATGGAATCGACGTTGGCCGGATCGATGGAGGTGTTGCAACCGGTGATCGCGGCGCAAAGGACGAGAAGGGAGACGGAGATACGCATGGGTACGGGGCTTGGGGAGGTAGAATTGCGTACAAATCCAAATCGGTTTCAACCCCTATTCACCTTAATTCCCTAAGGGTTGACACAGACGGACTGTGAACAACCCTGTGAATAGGGAAGTTGGCCAGCATAGCTCAGTTGGTAGAGCAGCCGCCTTGTAAGCGGCAGGTCGTCGGTTCAAGTCCGACTGCTGGCTCCATTCCCCGCTTTTTTGGGTTTAAATCGCCCCGAGGTCTCGGCCTCAGGCCTCCGGCGACCAGCCGGGGCCATGGCGAAGAGCGTCAGCCATCCGGACAATCGGGCGGTGGGCGGCCACGTCATGGACCCTGATCATCGAGGCGCCTTGGGCGATGCCCCAGGCTGCAGTGACGTCGTTGCCCGGGCCGCGACGCAGCGGATCGGTTTCGCCGAGCACCAGACCGAGCGTCGATTTTCGGCTAGTGCCGAGGAGTACTGGGAAGCCGAGCGCGGCGATCTTCGCGAGGTCGCGCACGAGCATGAGATTTTGCACGGGCGTCTTGCCGAAGCCGAAGCCCGGATCCGTCCACAGCTGTTCGGCGCGCATGCCGGCGGCTTGCGCGCAGCGGAGCGAGAGGCGCAAATCTTGTAGCACCTCCGGCCAGAAATCTTCGTAATCGGCCTGCGCGCGGCGGTGCATCAGGATGAGTGGGCAACGCAGGCGAGCGCAGGTCGACCCCATCGGCGACTCGTCGGGGCGGGCTTCGAAGCGGCCTCCTTCAACGTCGTTCACCAAATCCGCGCCGGCTTCCACGGCAGCGTGGGCGACCGCTGGCTTATAAGTATCCACGGAAAGGACGGCTTGCGGGAATCGGCGGCGCAGCGCCTTCACGATCGGCAGCAGGCGCGCGAGTTCGGTGGCCGCGTCGACCGGAGTGGCCCCGGGGCGCGTCGATTCCGCCCCGAGGTCGAGGACGTCGGCGCCTTCGGAAAGGAGTTGGTCGGCGCGGGCTAGGGCGGAGGCTTCGTCGCTGAGTTGGCCGCCGTCGGAAAAAGAGTCCGGGGCTAGGTTCATGATACCCATGATCAAGGTACGCTTCCGCCAGTCGGGCAGAGGGGTACCATGTGGGCTGGTCCAGGACATGCGTTGGGGGTTAAAGACGTCGGCTGACGGTGCAACCCCCAAGGCGGGAGAGGGGGGTAGAAGGGAAGGATGATGACTTATTAGACAGGTTGATGGGGGGTAATTGTCGTTAAGTATATAACCAACAGTAACTTACATTAACATTCAACTTTAGGCACCCGTTTAGAGGCATTCTATGACCATTTTCCCCTGCTGGGGCTTGCAAATGACAACCTTTTTACGGATTTTTCGGCGTCCGAAACTCATCCTTTATGTTTTCTCGCTTCTTTAATCGGGTAGGTCTGCTGGCCGCCCCTTTCCTGGCCATGATCATGGTCGGCTGTTCCAAGGCCGACATGACCGTTCGCCAGTCGACCTTGGACCCCAAGGGTCCGGTCGCCCAGGTCCAGTATGACCTGTTCATGGCGACGGTCTGGCTGGTCGTCATCCTCTTCGCACTCGTCGGTGGCCTGCTCGTCTACGCCGTCATCAAGTTCCGCTTCCGTGCTGGCGACGAAAACAAGCCCGCGATCGTCGAAGACGGTCACGGCAATCCGCTCATTGAGATCGGCCTGATCACCGCCTCCATCGGCGCGCTCGTCATCATCGCCATCCCCACGCTCAGCGCCATCTGGTACACCGATGACGTCCCCGACGAGTCCGTCCCGGCGTCGAAGCTTTCCGCCTGGTATCCGCGCGTCGAAGGAGCCCGCGAGAATTACGCTAAGGCCGTCGAGGAGCAGGTACTCGAGGTCGACGCCATCGGCAAACAGTGGTGGTTCCGCTTCGAATACCCGCAGCTCGGCCTCACCAATGACGCCAAGCATTCCATCCCGAACGAGATGGTGATCCCCAAGGGCGTCGCCGTCCGTATCAACCTCCGCTCCGAAGACGTCATCCACTCCTTCTGGGTGCCCAAGCTCGCCGGCAAGGTCGACCTCATGCCCGGTCGCAAGAACCACATGTGGCTGCAGGCCAGCGAGACCGGCCACTATTACGGCCAGTGCGCTGAATTCTGCGGCGACTCGCATGCGTACATGCTTTTCCGCGTCGAAGTCGTCGAGCCCGCCGAATTCGCCAAGTGGGTGCAGAAGCAGAAGGCCGACGCCGCTCCCGTCGCCGCCAACACCAAGGCCGATAAGGGCAAGACCCTCTTCGCCGCCAAGAGCTGCGTGATGTGTCACAATATCGGCGGCCACTACGGCGCCGGCGCCTTCGCTCCGGATCTCACGCACGTCGCCTCGCGCAAGTCGCTCGCGGGCGCTTGGCTCGACAACCGTGACCCCAAGGCCCAGCTCGCCCTCGAGCAGAAGACGAACAACACCGAGTCTTCCGTTGCGGTCGACCCCGTCACCCTCAAGGCCAACCTCATCAAGTGGATCGGCTCGTCCGGCGTCTCCAGCGACGCGAAGGGTAACCCGACCAAGGACGTCAAGCCCGGCAACCGCATGCATTACTACAAGATGTTCAACGTGGCCGGCCTCAATGAGACCAAGCAGACCTTCACCGCCGAAGAGCTCGACTGCCTCGCCGAATACCTCCTCACCCTGAAGTAAACCTTCCCGACCTTTCACACCCATGTCCCACGATTCCCATCACGCTCCGGTCGCCTGCAAGACCGAGCTGGCGCCCGAGCGCAGCGACCTCGGCCTGATCCGTCCCGACCGCTCGACCGGCTTGATCGATTGGCTGACGACCGTCGACCACAAGAAGATCGGCATCCTGTACGGCGCCTTCGCCATGTTCTACTTCCTCGTGGGTGGCGTCGAAGCCCTCGCGATCCGCACCCAGCTGGCCCGCCCGGACAACGACTTCGTCACGGCGCGCATGTACAACCAGCTGTTCACCATGCACGGCACGACGATGATCTTCCTCGGCGTCATGCCCCTGTCGGCCGCGTTCTTCAACTTCCTCGTGCCCCTGCAGATCGGCGCGCGTGACGTCGCCTTCCCGCGCCTCAACGCGTTTTCCCTCTGGACCTTCGTGTTCGGCGCCTTCGTGCTGAACGCCTCCTGGTTCTTCGAGTTCGCGCACCTCGCCGGTTGGTTCAACTCCTTCGAATGGCACAAGGCGCTCGTCTACACCGACTTCGCCCCCGCCAACGGTTGGTTCAGCTACGCGCCGCTCTCCGGCACCTTCGGCCAGAACGGCCAGGCGCTGCGCTTCACCGGCGTCGGCACCGACTTCTGGATCATCGGCATCCAGGTCCTCGGCATCGCCTCGCTCGCGGCCTCCTTCAACTTCATCTGCACCATCATCAACATGCGTGCCAAGGGCATGACCATGATGCGCCTGCCGGTGTTCACCTGGATGACACTCGTCACCGCGGTGCTCATCATCCTGGCCTTTCCGGCCATCACCGTCGCGCTGATCGAGCTCATGTTCGACCGCGCCTTTGGTGCCAACTTCTTCAATCCGTCCGCCGGCGGCCAGCCCGTCCTGTGGCAGCACCTCTTCTGGATCTTCGGCCACCCCGAGGTGTACATCCTCGTGCTCCCGGCGATGGGTATCGTCTCGGAAGTCCTCCCGACCTTCTCCGGCAAGTCGCTCTTCGGCTACCCGATCATCGTCTTCTCCGGCGCCGTCATCGGCTTCCTCGGCTTCGCCGTCTGGAGCCACCACATGTTCACCACCGGCCTCGGCCCCGTGCCGACCGCCGCGTTCTCGCTCCTCACGATGGCCATCGCCGTCCCGACGGGCGTCAAAATCTTCAACTGGCTCGGTACGATCTGGGGCGGACGCGTCCGCTTCACCCCGCCGATGGTCCTCGCCCTCGGCTTCATCTGGATGTTCATGTGCGGCGGTTTCTCCGGCGTCATGCACTCCTCGGCTCCCGCCGACTCCCAGCAGCAGGATAGCTACTTCGTCATCGCGCACTTCCACTACGTGCTCCTCGGTGGCGTGCTCCTCGGCCTGATGGCCGGCCTCTACTTCTGGTTCCCGAAGATCTTCGGCCGCATGCCGAACGCCCCGATCGCTTACATCGCCTCGGGCATGGTCATCCTTGGCTTCAATCT
>CAINSX010000172.1 GCA_903853185.1 uncultured Opitutia bacterium | reverse complement strand
GCCGGCTACCCGAGCGACCCTGGCCGCGAGATCTGGGCCTATCGAGATTGGGTGATCAAGGCGCTCAACCAGAACCAACGCTTCGACCAATTCGTCATCGATCAGATGGCCGGCGACCTGCTCCCGAATCCGACTGAAGACCAACTCATCGCCACGGCCTTCCATCGCAATACGATGACCCAGAACGAAGGCGGCACGAGCGACGAGGAATTTCGCAACGCCGCCGTCATCGATCGCGTGAACACCACCTACGCCGTCTTCATGGGTACCACGATGGCCTGTGCCCAGTGCCACACCCACAAGTACGACCCGATCACGATCACGGAATACTTCCGCTCCTACGCCTTCCTCAACCAGAGCGCCGATAGCGACAAGAAGGACGAAGTCCCGCTCCACGAAATCTACCCGCCCGGCGTGAAGGCGCAGCGCGAACAGTGGATGAAGGACGCCGCCGTCGCCGAAGCCGTCTTCAAGAAGCCGAACCCCGCCTGGGTCGTCGGCTTCGACGAGTGGCTGACCAAGGGACCGAAGCTGACGGACAAGCCGATCAAGGCCGCCCTCGACGCTCCGAAAGATAAGCGTACGAAGGCCCAGCTGAAACTCCTCAGCGATTACTACGTCCGCAACGTCTCGCCGGCCACCAAAGCCGAACGCACCCTAGCGGACGACCTGAAGAAGAAGATCGCCGCCGCCAAGCCGGTGACGGTGCCCATCATGCAGGACCTCACCGGAGACAAACGTCGCAAGACCTTTATCCAACTACGGGGCAACTGGCAGGCGCTCGGCGATCCGGTCGAAGAAGGCGTGCCGACCCACCTCGCCCGCTGGGACGAATCCTTCCCGAAGAACCGTCTCGGCCTCGCCCGCTGGATCGCCAGCCGCGACAACCCCCTCACCGCCCGCGTGACGATGAACCGTCTTTGGGAGACGGTCTTCGGCGTGGGCATCGTGCGCACGAGCGAAGAGTTCGGCAGCCAAGGCGACCTTCCCATCCACCCGGAACTCCTCGACTGGCTCGCCGCCGAGTTCGTCGAATCGGGCTGGGATACGAAGAAGATGCTTTCGCTCCTGCTGAACAGTCGCGCTTATCGCCAGTCTTCGGCCAGCAGCGCGAAACTTAACGAGGTAGATCCCGACAACCGTTTCGTCGCCCGCGGCCCGCGCTTCCGTCCTTCCGGCGAAATGCTCCGCGACCAGGCCCTCGCCGTCAGCGGCCTCCTCAGCGCGAAGATGTACGGTGCGCCGGTCCGACCGATCCGCCCCAACCTCGGCCTGAGCATCGCCTTCGGCGGCTCCGGCGACTGGGCTACGAGCACTGGCGAAGACCGCTACCGTCGCAGCCTCTACACCGACACCCGCCGCAGCACACCCTATCCGAGCTTCGCGACCTTCGACGCCCCGAACCGCGAGACCTGCGTGATTCGCCGCGGCCGCTCCAACACCCCGCTGCAGGCCTTCGTGACGCTCAACGACCCGGTCTTTGTCGAGACCAGCCAGGCCCTCGCCCGTCGTCTGCTCAAGGAAGGCGGCGCGACCGACGACACGCGCCTCCGCTTCGCCTTCTCGCTCTGCCTCTCCCGCGACCCCGACGCCTCCGAACTCGCAACGCTGAAGACCCTGCTCACGAAGTCTGTCGCGCAGTACAAGGTCGACACCGCACTCGCGCTGAAGATGGCCACCGATCCGCTCGGCCCGGCCGATAAAGGTGCCGACCTCCCCACCCTCGCCGCCTGGACCGCCGTCAGCAGCGTCATCATGAACCTCGACGAGTTCCTCATGCGCCGCTGAGACCAAACGGTCCACCCTACCCCACCCTTACCCCTTTTTCAGATGCTCAATCCCATTCGCGAAGCCCAGCTCAGCCTCCAGACCCGCCGCACCTTCCTCAGCAGTGTCGGCCAGTTCAGCCTCGGCGCCATCGCCCTTCACGCCATGAAGGTGGACGCCCTCGGCGCACCCTCCGCCAACGATAACCCGCTCGCCCCGCGCAAGCCGCACTTCAAGGCCAAGGCCAAGCGCGTCATCTACCTGCACATGTCGGGCGGCCCGCCCAACCTCGACATCTTCGACTACAAACCGGAGCTGGTGAAACGAAATGCGGAAAATTGCCCGGACT
>CAINSX010000171.1 GCA_903853185.1 uncultured Opitutia bacterium | reverse complement strand
TTCCTGCGCGAGGAGCCTCGCCCCGATGCGTTGAACGTCGCCAACGATTTCGCCACCTGGTCCGGGGAGCGCCACCGCTCATGAGCGCTTCGTCGAATGCTTCCGCCGCGCGCGCTTGGGTCGAGATCGACCTGCCGGCCATCGATCGCAATGTCGGTCGCATCAAGCAGGCGCTGCCACCGCATGTGCGCTATGTCGCCGTGGTGAAGGCCAATGCCTACGGCCATGGCATGCCCGAGGTCGCCACGCGCCTTCTGCAGGCGGGCGTGGATTGCTTCGCGGTGGCGAACGTCGCCGAGGCCGCCAACCTGCGCGAAATCGGCCACGACGCCGACATCCTCCTGCTCAGCCCGACCTTACCCAGCGAGCTTCCTCGAGCTTTGGCCCTCGGACTCGATGTCACCTTAAACTCGCTCGATGAAGCGCAGGCGCTGGCCGCCGCGTCCGCGAAGTCGGGACTCAAGGCTAAGGTGCACGTCAAGGTCGACACCGGCATGGGCCGCGCCGGGGTCTGGCATGAGCAAGCCGCCGAGCTCTTCGCCTTCGTCCAGGATAATGCCACCTTCGAGTGGCGCGGCGTCTACACGCACTTCTCGGATGCCGACAGCGATGCCGCCTACACCGCCGTTCAGCGTGCCATCTTCCTCAAGTTGCTGGAACGAATTCCTGCTGCCGTCCGCGCGGGACTGATGATCCATGCCGACAACAGCGCCGGCCTCGAGAGCTTCTCGGCTTCCGCACCTTTCAACGCCGTTCGCGTTGGGCTGATGCAGTACGGCCTGCCGCCGTCCTCAGGTTCCTTCCTGGCCAGCCTCCGTCCGGAGCCCGTACTTTCTTTCCATGCGCGCGTGGTGCTCGTGAAAGACCTGCCGGCCGGTACCGCTGTCAGTTATAACCGCACCAAGATCCTTTCACGCCCGACCCGCGTGGCCATCGTCGCCGTGGGCTACGGCGACGGCGTCCCGACGGCTGCCAGCAACCGCGGCTTCTTCCTCGTGCGCGGACAGCGCTGCCCAATCCTTGGTCGTGTGACCATGGACCAGACTATCGTCGACGTCACCGACGTACCGTCGGTCATCGTGGGAGATATCGCGACAATCCTGGGCGCTCAGGGGGCCGATCGCATTACCGTGGCGGAGTTCTGCGCTTGGGCGGATTGCATCCCATGGGAGGCCCTGTGCACGCTCACCCAGCGCGTGCAGCGCGTCTACCGGACCGACCGCACCTGACGATGGCCGCCTTCCTCCGTTTCACGCTGCTCTGCGTCTTCGCGGTCGTCTTGCGCGCGACGGATGATCCTCTCGCGGTCGCGATCGGTCATGCGAAAGCGCATCCGCAGGGCGATGTCCCGGCCAGCTTCGTCGCAGCAGATTATCGCGGCGACCTGCGTGATCTACCCATCGGCGTCTTTGATTCCGGCGTCGGCGGCCTGACGGTCCTCGAGGCCCTCAAGGCGCACGACCGCCATCATAACCTGACCGGCGCGGACGGCGCGGACGGCGTGCCGGATTTCGCCGGCGAACGCTTCGTTTATTTCGGCGATCAGGCGAATATGCCGTACGGGAATTATTCCGCGGTGGGGCGGACGGATTTCCTGCGGGAACTCATCCTGCGTGACGCCTTGTTCCTGCTCGGCCGTCGTCAGGCGAACGGCACGAAGCCGCCGGTGAAGGCCATCGTCATCGCATGTAATACTGCCACCGCCTACGGGCTCGATGACATCCGGGCTGCGGTGAAGGCCTGGGGTATCCCGGTCATCGTCATCGGGGTCGTCGAAGCGGGCGCGCAAGGCCTGGCTGAGACCGCCGAAGGCGCGCAGGGCGGGGTCGCCGTGCTCGCGACCGTCGGCACCTGCGCCTCCAACGCCTATCCCAAGGCCATCGCCAAGGTCACCGGCCGGCCGGTCCGTCAGCTGGGTTCCGCCAGTCTCGCCGCTGCGATTGAGGGTGATCCTTCGGTCAAGACGCCGATCCGTGATATCATTCGCGCCGATGTCGGCGCGTTCCTGAAGTCCGCCGCCGCCGACGGCGCTGCGCCGATCGATACCTTGATGCTCGGCTGCACCCACTATCCGTTGGTCGCCGATGAGATCGCCGCGGCCTTCGCCTATTGGCGCGAACAATCCGATGCGGCTGGCCGCAAGCCGTATGCCGCGCTCGTGGCGCCCCGGCTCAAGCAGGTGAATCCCGCCGCCTGGACCGCTGAGGCTCTCTGGCGTTCGCTCCGTGGCGCCAAGATGATGGCGGTGACGAAGCCATCGTCCGGCGACCAGTTCTTTATTTCCGTCGCGAACCCGCAGTGGCCGGGCGTCGGCCTGGCCCCTGACGGCACGTTGGCTTACGAATATAAATATGGGCGTTCCCCTAATCAGGTCGGGCGCGAGGACACGATCAACGTGCCCATGACGGCGGACAGGCTGCCCGGCGCGACGGCGGGACTCGTCCGTGACAAGCTGCCGCTTACCTGGCGAAGTCTGCAGGGGGCTCGCTGACCTCGGCTTATTCCGCGCGGGTCTCGCGACGGATATCCCGGAAGAGACCATAGACTACCAGCGTGCCGACCGCGCCGCCCTGACCGATGAGCGTATACAGGTTCGTCGGGTCCTTGTCGAAGAAGGGCGAGAGGTTGCCCAGGAGGAAGAACGGGAAATAGCCGGCGAAGCTCCAGAGAGCCGTGCTGATCGCGGTGCTGTCCATCGGGAC
>CAINSX010000170.1 GCA_903853185.1 uncultured Opitutia bacterium | reverse complement strand
TCTCCCACTCCAGCGCGCCGCGCTTGAACTCGTAGGCGAGGCCAAGGACGAGGACGCCGAGGAAGACCGCCGTGGCGGCCGTGATGGCGATGCCGGCGGCGAGGAACTCGCGGTAGACCAGGGCCCACGGCACGAGGAAGACGACTTCGATGTCGAAAAGGATGAAGAGCATCGCCGTCACGTAGAACTTCACGGCGAAGCGAGGGTGGGGCTTTCCTTCCATCGGCAGGCCGCACTCATAGGCCTTGTCCTTGATGTAGTTGCCCTTGGCGCGCTGGCCGAAGGCGTGGCTGACGATGAGGATGATCGCGGGGATCGAGAGACCCAGGACGATCTGCACGAGGGCGGGCAGGTAGGTGCTGAGGGACTGGGATTCGGCGGCGGCCATCGGTGATAGACACAAAAAAGCCCTCACCTCGGGAGGCAAGGGCTTTTGCGGAAGGGGCCCTTATTTGAGCTTAATTTCGGGCGAAGTGATAATCGCCGGAGACGGGCCGGGAATCTGGATGGTCGGCGCCGTGGGTTCGGCCGCGGGCTGTTGCAGGCTTTTCTTGAAGTCGGCCAGCGACCCCGGCACCTGCTCGGCGAGCCAGGCGGGAGCGATGAAGATGGCCTGCTTGGCGGTGGCGTTGACCTTGTGCTTGGGGTCGGAGTGTTCGACGCGCAGGAAGGTCTTGCCTGCATCGTTAGGCGCGGTGCCCGCGAGCTTCGCAAGCGACAGGGTGACGATGCTGCCGTCGAAGAGCGTGAGCTTCACCACGGAGGTGCGGGCGGCCTTGGTGGCATCCTTGTCGTCGAGGGAGACGGCGTCGGCCGCACGGACCGTGGCCAGCGTGGCGACGATGTCTTCCACGGCCTGGCCATCCTTACCTTCGAAGAGGGCGCCGAGTTCTTTGCGGGAGAAGGCGGCCTTGCCGTCTTTCCATTCGAAGCTGATCGATTTGATTTCGGCGGGCTTGGCGGCGAACAGCGTCAGGTCGACCCAGGAAAGCGGGTCGCCTTCCAGGTAGGCGGTGAAGTCGGTGCGGACCGCGAACTCCTGGCCGGCGAGCCGGGCACTGGCACCGAGTCCATCTTCCGTCTGCTTGCCAAACTGGATCGTCACCGGCTTGCCGTCGGGTCCGACCAGCGTGAGTGAGGAGTCGGCGAGACCGAGCTTCTCAAGGCGTTTCGGATTGGCGGTGAGCTGGCCGAAGTTGTTCGCCTTCTGCAGGCCGCGGATGAGCGGCAGCAGGCGGTTCTCGACGTCGGCGGGGAGGTTGAGCTTTTCCTTCACCGTCCAGATGTCGGCGGACTTCTCCAGCGTGACACTCTTGTTGTTGGCCTTGATCGTGAGCGACTTCGCGCCGTCCAGTAGGGCGGCGGCGACGAGCGGCTGTTTGCCGGCTTCGGCCTTGGGCGCTTCGCGGGTGAGACGGACGGCCGCGAAGGCGATCAGCCCGAGGACGAGCGTGGCGATGAGCAGGTTCTTGTTGCGCATGGCGGATTACGAAAGCTTGCGGCGGCGAGCCAGGGTGTAGAACAGGCCGAAGAGGAGGGCCAGCGCCGGGCCGGCGAGCAGGTTGAGTACCTGTAGGCGACGACCTAGGGAGTTGACGTCTTCGCTGAGCCCGCGGCGGATGATGCGGCGTTCTTCGGAGAGCTTGTCGGCTTCGACCTGGAACTTCTCGATCTCGCGCTGCATCTCGGGCGTGATCACGATGCCCTTGGCGGTGACGCCGCCGGTCTGCTTGGAGAGTTCGGTGACCTTCGCGTTGGCTTCCTCGAGACGGCGTTCGATCTCGTCGAGCTTCGCCTGGTAGCGGAGTTGAGCGACGCGTTCGAGGTCTTGGACCTTCTTAAAGGGGCGCAGCGACGTGCCCTTGGAACGGAGGCTGACGAGTTCGTCGCTACCGCTGAGGGTCTCGAGGGCGCTGACGACGAAGCCCAGGTTGTCGTTGATCGGTTCCATCGCGGCCTGACCGCCGACCTGACGTTGGCGTACCGTGAACGGGTCCATCATGAAGTCGGAGTCCGCGACCACGAAGAGGCGGCCGGGTTTCGCGCTCTTGGCGAGGTGCGGGCCGGGCAGCGGCTTGGCGACCGGCTTGGGCGGCTGGCCAGGCGGCGTGGGCTCAGGCTTGCCGGGCGCGGGCGCGCCCTTCGGGAAGGCCGAGACGAATTCACCAGACACGGAAGCCACGATCACGCGGGACTTGCCGTCGGTCTTGAAGGACAGGGCGACCTTTTCGAAGGGGCCGGCGTTGGCGGCGGCCACGTCGACCGCGCCCATGCCGGGGCCGCTCATCGTGACGAGCGGCTCGAACTTCAGGCGCTTCTCAGCGCCGGAGATCAGGCCGATCGAGCCGGCTTCCATGAAGGCCAGCTCGCGGAGGTCCGACGTGAGCGGTGAATCTTTGGAGAAGGCGGCGGCGCCGGCGGCGAAGGCCGGCTGGTACTGGACCGGGTCACCACGGGAGCTGCGGATCGAGACCGAGCTGGCGGAGTCGCCCATGACAGCATCGAGGTCGACGTTGACGCCCCAGGCACGGAGCAGGGCGGGGTCGCTCGCGGCCGTGAGGGCCATCGGTGCCATCATGAAGGGCATATTGCCCTGCGAGAACTTCTGGATACGCGAGAGCGGGTCGACGGCGGCGAAGACTGGTCCGCCCTTGAGCAGGAACTGGTCGATCGCGTAGGCGAGCTGTTCGTCGATGTGGTGCGCGTGGACGAGCGCCACGACGGCGACGTCTTTCGGTAGTTCGGTGGCGGTGGTGTTGAGGGTGATGACCTCGTACGTCTGTCCGAGTTCAGTCAGGAGGAAATCCGCCGGGCCGGGCTGCTGTTCGCCGCCTTGCGGGACCTGGTTGGTGATCGGCAGCGAGCTGATGATGGCGAGCTTCGGGCGATCGAGGCGGGAGGCCGAGGCGATGAGCTTCGACAGGTCGAACTCCAGGAAGCGTTCCCGTGACGGGTCGAGCATCGGCATGGCCTTCACCGTGTCGGCCTGCTGGGCGGTCAGGCCGAGGTAGGCGCTGCCTTGGGCGGCGCGCATCGGAGCGATGCCGTGACGCTGGGCGCGCTGTTCTTCCTTCGTATCGGGGCGCGGGTCGGTGACAATCAGCTTCACCTTGCCGCCGGAGGCCGCGACATATTCGCGCAGGAGTGTCTCGACACGGCGCGAGTAGCTTTCGAGGTACGGACGCAGCTTCACGTCGGAGCGGCTGACGAAGTATTCCAGCGTCACCGGGTCGTCGAGCTTGGCGACGATGCGCTTCGAGCCGGGCGAGAGCGTGAAGGTGCGATCGGCGGTGAGGTCGACGCGGGCGGGGAAGGCGCCGGAGATGAGATTAACGAAGAACGCGGCCGCGAGGACGGCGAAGGCGGCGAGCAGGGCTTGGGAGCGGTTCATGGCTTGGGTTACTGGTTAGCGGCGTTCAACAATGATGGTGCTCAACCCGAGGCCGGCGAAGGCGACGGAGAGGAAGTAGGCGATCGGGCGCACGTCGACGAGGCCGAGCGTGAACGGTTCGAGATTACGCCACAGGCCTAGGCGACGGACCTCGTCGACCCCGGCGGAGCCGAGCAGGCCCGCGAGCAGCTCGTCGAAGACACCGTAGCCGACGAGCACGAGGACGAAGCAGGCAAGGAAGCCGGTGACGAAGGCGATGACCTGGCTGCGGGTGAGGGCGGAGGCGATGGCGGCGATGCCAAGGCAGGCGCCGGCGCAGAGCAGCGAGCCCGCGTAGCCGGCGATGATCACGCCCCAGTCGGGGTCGCCGAGCCAGCCGACCGTGAGGGCGACGGGAACGGTCATCAGCAGCGCGCAAGCGAGGAAGAGCCAGGCGGCGAGGAACTTGCCGAGCGCGGCCTGCCAGACCGTGATCGGCCAGGTCAGGAGCAGCTCGATGGTGCCTTGGCGGCGTTCTTCGGCCCAGAGGCGGGCGCCGGCGGCGGGAGCGAGGAACGCCCAGAGCCACGGATGGTAGAGGAAGAAACGATCCAGGCTGGCGATGCCGGATTCGTAGAGCCCGCCGACGAAGAACGCCAAGGACACCGCGAACGCGTTGAACACCGCGAGGAAGACGTAGGCCAGCGGCGTGCGGAAGTAGCCGGCGAACTCACGACGGACCATTGCCGTGAAAGGCTTAAGTCCCGGGGAGGAGATTTTTTCGGAAGAGGACATGGCGATGAAATTAGGCGGTGAGCTGGCGGAAGACGGCGTTGAGGTCGGAGCCGCGGGCGAGGAACTTCTCGCGCGACTCGTCGCAGCGGACTTCGCCCTTCGCGATTACGATGACGCGGGTGCAGAGCTCCCCGACTTCCTCGAGGATGTGGGTCGAGACGATGACGGCCTTGCGCGCGGCCATCTCCTTGAGGATGCGGCGCACCTCGAACTTCTGGTTCGGGTCGAGGCCGTCGGTTGGTTCGTCGAGGATGAGCACCTCAGGGTCGTGGATGACAGCTTGGGCGAAGCCCACGCGCATGCGGTAGCCCTTGGAGAGGGTGTCAATCGTCTGGGCGGCCACTTCGTTGAGGCGGCAGAGGTCGAGCGTCTGGCGGACGCTTTCGGCCGGATTGGCCAGGCCGCGGAGGTCGGCGGCGAAGCGGAGGAACTCGCGGACGGTCATCTCGCCATAGGCGGGCGCACCTTCGGGCGAGTAGCCCAGGTGCTGCTTGGCTTGGACGGCCTGGTCGGCGACGTCGAAGCCCGCGATGACCGCGGCGCCTTCGTCGGCGCGGAGGTGACCAGTGAGCATCTTCATCGTGGTGGACTTCCCGGCGCCGTTAGGCCCGAGGAATCCCACGACCTCGCCGCGGTCGACGGCGAAGGAGACGTCACGTACGGCGCGGATGGCGCCGTAGGACTTGGACAGGTTCTTAGCTTCGATGAGGGGCATGGCGAAAGATTAGCGGTTTTGCGGGGTACCCATGACGGCGAGGCGGATGTCCGCCTTCTGGAAACGCTCCGCGATGCGGATGATCAACTGCTGGTTGAACTCCAGCTGCTTCACCGGGGCGGCGGGGTAATACCAGTACATCAGGCGGATGTTGACGGCCCAGTCGGCGAACTCTGTCACGTGTACGAGGGGCGGGTGGCTGGGCTGGAATCCTTCGTGGTTCACCAGCAGCTCGCGGACGATCGCGACGGCTTCGCGGACTTTCTCGGCCGGCGTGTTGGCCTCGAGGTGCACGAGGTCCTGCGCGCGGATGAAGTCGCGGCGGGTGATGTTGACGATCGAGCGGGTGGCGAGGTCGCTGTTCGGGATGACGAGCTTCTGGCCGTCGAGCATCATGATCGTCGTGGACCGCAGGCCGAGCGACTCCACCTTGCCCTCATGCGTGCCGATATTGATGATATCGCCGAGCGTGAAGGGTTGGTCGATGATGAGCATGACCGCACCGAAGACATTCTTGATCGTGTCCTGCGAGGCGAAGGCCAGGCCTACGACGGCGCCGGCCAGCAGGCCGAGAATCGCGTCAGAGGCCTTCGGGTCGACGATCGAGATGGCCTTGAAGGAGCCGACGAGGATGACCGCGATGCGGACTACCGTGGAGAACATCGGGACGAGGATGTCATCCAGTTTGTTCTCGGTCTGGTCGGCGACCTTCTGGGCCCAAGCGATCGGAATGGCGACGAGGTAGAAGACCGCGGCAGTGTGTGCCAGGGAGCAGAGGAAGGTGCCGGTCGTGACGGCGAAGTTCAGCCAACCGATGTAGGCGAGGGCGTCCTTGAAGTCCTTGATGAGGAACAGGAGGGTGTAGGCTGGAAGAATGTAGGGGAGGGACTTGCCGAGGGCGGCGACGGCGGCTTCGGCAATCGGGCTGTTGCCGAACTTCGTCGAGATCCAGCGCATCAGCTTGCTGGCTACCCAGCCGACGAGGTAGGCGACCGCGATGAAGCCGATGGCGTGGATGATGATTTTGCTCCAATCCTCGGGCGCCTTGGCTACGACCTTATGGAGGTCGCCGATGATGAAGTGGTCCGCCTGGACGGCGACGGGTGCGGCGGCCTGGGAGGGGGTGGTAACGGGGGCGGTTTCGGCGAGCAGCATGACGGGGACGATTTGGGCGAAGTGCTATCTAGGCGGACGGTCTCCGCATTTCAAGCGTCACCGAGCCTCCAATCCGCTTGATGCGGGACGGCCCCCTTGCCACGCTGGGGGGACCGGAATGAGCGAAACTAGCGAAAAAAAGCCCGCCAAGCCCGTGGTGTTGACCTGCGCCCAGCCGACCGGACGCCTCCACCTCGGTAATTACCTCGGCGCGGTCCTTAATTGGGGCCGGATGCAGGATGATAATGAGTGCTATTTCGGGATCGTCGACCAGCACGCCATCACGGTGCCCTATGTTCCGGCTCAGCTCCGGGAAAATACCTATTCTTGCCTAGCCCAATACATGGCCTGCGGACTCGACCCGGCCCGTAGCCGCCTCTTTGTCCAGTCGCACGTCATCGGCCACACCGAGCTCGCCTGGATTCTCGGGTGTATTTGCCCGCTCGGTCAGCTCGAGCGCATGACCCAGTTCAAGGACAAGTCGCGTAAGCAGGAGTCGATTGACGCCGGCCTCCTCTTCTATCCGGTACTCATGGCGGCGGATATCCTGCTCTACAACGCTTCGCTCGTCCCTGTCGGCGATGACCAGAAGCAGCACCTCGAACTCGCTCGCGACCTCGCCGAAAAGTTCAATCACCGCTACTCCGACACCTTCAAGGTGCCCGAGCCGCTCATCTCCAAGGTCGGCTCGCGCATCATGTCCCTGCAGGATCCGGCCGCCAAGATGTCGAAGTCCGACCCGAATCACACCGCGACGGTCTTCATCACCGATCGCCCTGAGGACGTGCGTAAGAAGATCATGTCCGCCGTGACCGACTCTTCCGCTGAGGTGCGTTCCGGCCCTGATAAGCCTGGCGTGACCAATCTGCTTTCGATCATGTCCGCCTGCACGGGCCGCTCCATTGCGACGCTTGAATCCGAGTTCGCGGGCAAGGGGTACGGCGATTTCAAGAAAACCGTCGCCGACGCCGTGGTCGCCACGCTCGACCCCGTCCGCGTGCGCTACGACGAGCTCATCAAGGACCGCGGCGAACTCGACCGTATCTTTAAGTCCGGCGCCGAACAGGCCCAGGCCACCGCGTTCCGCACGCTCTCCAAGGTCAATCGCAAGGTCGGCTTCGTCGAGCGCCCGCGTTGATCCACCCTCTTACCCCGTACCCCCCACATGAACCGCGAACTCGAGAAACTGCTCAAAGAAAAATGGTTCCTGGTCGCCGCCGACCTCATCGCGGTGATCGCGATCCTCATCGTGATGCCTGATAAGCGTGACGGCTGGGACACTTTCCTGGTCATGTGCGGAATCCTGATCGCTTCGTTGATCGTGGTGATCCCCGTGCTCCAGGATGGCGGCAGTAAGGCCGAGCGTCAGGCCGAGCAGGCCCGCCTCCGCGCCAAGCTCGCCGAGGAGATTGACCTCCAGCGTGACAACGTCCGCGCCGGCAACGAAGCCCTGAATCGCCGCATCGCCGAAGTGGAGATGTCCGCGCAGAAGGCCGCCGAGGCTTCCGCCGTGGCCGTCGCCCAACGCGCGTCCGCCGAGGTCAACGGCCTGAAGGCCTCTCTCGCCACGCTCGAGAAGAAATTGCAGGAAGCCGCCACCGCCTCCCAGTCGACCGAAGCGATCGACGAGCTCGCCGAGAAGATCGACGCCCTCGCCACGACCGTCCGCGCTGTGGTCGCCGATGCCGACGAGGCCGTCGAAGCCGCTGGCAAGGCGAAGGCCGAGGCCGCACAGGCGCTTGAATCTGAACTAAAGTCCGTCCGCGACGAGATCAAGAAGGCCGCCAAGGCCGCCGCCCAGTCTGTCGATAAGGCCGAAACCGCCCTTGAAACCCTCCGTGAAGAGGTGCGTGAGATCCGCGCAAACCCTCCGGTGGCCTCCGCTCCTAGCAGCCCGTCCGTGACGGCGTCCGAGACGGAGGCCTTATCTGCACCCGCTGAGATCGAAGACGAGGAAGAGGAAGAAGTCATCGAAGAGATCGAAG
>CAINSX010000169.1 GCA_903853185.1 uncultured Opitutia bacterium | reverse complement strand
GCCTCCCCTCCGCCCTGCCCGGCGACGGCGTAAACCCGTCGCTTTCGTTGGTAAAAAACGGCGAGACCCTCGCCCTTGAACCGTCCGGCCAAGGTTCGGCCTTGGTCAACGGCGCCGCTCTTCGTCAACGCCTCGACATTTCCGAAGCCACGACAATCCAGCTGCCTTCCGCCCTCTTGGTTGCCGCCCCGACCGACCAGCAGAACTTCGCCTTCATCCGCACTGACCTCTGGGTCCTCTTCGACGCCCAGACCGGCGACCAGCTCGGCGAATTCCCTCCGCAGCGTCTCCTCGACGTCGCCCAAGAACTCGGCCGTGCCACCGACACCCTCGCCTGCACGCCGCAAGGACTAGAGGTCGGCTTCAGCCTTTCGCAGATCGCGCCGCTACTCTCCCCCCAGGAAGAAGCCGTCGTTCGTCCGAACGGCAAAGCACTGCTCGCCGCCGAACAGAATCGCGGCGCCCATCTTTGCCCGGTGTGCTGGACGCGCTTCGACGCCGGCGACGCACTGAGCATCGCGGTTCACGAAGACCTGCGCGGTGATCCGATTCTCGGCTCCGACGTGCGCCTGCGCTTCCAGCCGACCCGCTTCAACGACCAAGGCCTCGCCCTGGATCCCATGGGCCTCGCGTGCACCGACATCGCCTGCCCGCATTGCCGCCGCCAGCTGCCTCCCGGCTACCTCGACCGCCCGCACCGCATCATCTCGCTCATCGGTGCACCCAGCGCAGGCAAGTCCTACTACCTCGCGGTGCTCACGCGCACGCTGCAGGATCGCCTGCCCGAGGACTTCAACCTTGCCTTCAAGGACGGAGACCCGAGCGGCAACATGCTGCTCAACCAGATGCGCAATACGCTCTTCTCCGCGGCGACGCCGGAAGACGCACTACTCGGTAAGACGGCCCTCGAAGGCGCCACCTACGAGAAACTGCCCCGCCTCGGCCGCATGGTCTCCCTGCCCCGTCCGTTCATCTATTCCATCAGCCGCCCGGGCCAGCAACGCAACGAGACCTCGGTCATCCTTTACGACAACGCCGGCGAACACTTCGAGCCCGGCATCGACATCCATGATTCACCCGGCGCGATGCACGTCGCGACCTCGAGCGGACTCATTTTCCTTTTCGACCCCACCGCCAACGCGCGCTTCAAAGCCAAGCTCGTCGGCGTCGAGGACCCTCAATTCACCCTCAAGGGACGCATCGACCAGCAGGATAGCATCCTCGCCGAGATGGAGACCCGCATGAAGCGCGTCCTCGGACTCGCGCAAGACGAACGCATCAAGACTCCGCTCGCCTTCGTCGTCGGTAAATCCGATACTTGGGAAAAGTTGCTGAGCTCCCCGCTCGAACCAGTAGTCAAGTCTGGCACCCTCGACCTCGCCGCCGTCGCCCGCAATTCCACCCGGGTCCGCGAGGTCCTCGTCATGCTCTGCCCGGGACTCGTCGCTTCAGCGGAATCGCTCGCCGAACAGATCAGCTACTTCGCGGCCACCTCCTTCGGACACACGCCGGTGATGATTCCAGCCGGCCTAAACAAGGGACGCATCGCCCCTGACCCACAGCGCCTCGCGCCCGCGCACGTTGAAGAACCTCTCTATTGGCTGATGCACCTCGCCTCCCCGGCGATGTTCCCCTCGTCCGAAAACTCCGCCCACTGATGCCCCTCCAACTTATCTTCACGTCGGCGCCGCAGGGGCTCACGCCTGGTCGCAGCGGCTATTGCACCGTCGCCCGTCACCGCGCCATTCCCGAACGTCTCGCGCAACTGCTTGAGTCCGTCGGCACTCCGCACGAGCGCGCCGACGGTGAGACGTTCACCTTTCGCATGCTCGAAGCCGGCGGCAAGAATTGGTGCATCCTTTCCCGTTTCGTCGCACGCGGCCTCGACTATACCCAGCGCGATAACCGACTGGCCCATCACCTGATCTTCTCCCTGGAAGAAGCCGCCGTCCTGCCCCCGCCCGCCGCCATCGCCGGACGCTGGAAAGGCTGGCGCGACGAATGGTCCGGCGCCCCCACCTGGCTCGAAGGCGAAGACCGCCCGCTACAGTTGGAGGCCCAGACTCCGCTCACACCCGCCGTGACGTGGCGCGAAGAAACTGGCACGGGCGCCAAGGCGGCCTGGCTCATCAACGCCTCCGGCCCAGCCGCCGTCGGCATCCTCAATCCGCCCGAGACCTTGCGTCTCCTCCGGCTCCTAGCCGAAGCTTCCGCGCTCCTCGGTAAATCTTCCTGGGCCGCGACGTTCACCACCGACGCCACCACCACGGGCAGTGACGGCTTCCTCTGGGCGGTCAATTCAACCTCCTCGCACGCGACGATCGATTTCACCACCGCGAAAGCCCTCCCTGCACCCTCGGGCGATATCGCACGTCAAGCCGCCGCCGGACTGACGTCGCCCAAAGCCGCCGCCGGACAGCCGCAACGCCGAGCCACCCCCTCCCCCTCCGCCTCATCCGGCAATAATACGACCGCCTGGATGATCGGCGGTGTCATCATCCTCGCGGCCGGCGCCACCGCCGTGTTCATGCTGAACCGACGACCGGAAGCCACGCCTACGCCGATCGTTGTCGAAGTAAGGTCGCAATCCTCCGCCACCGACAACGCTAAGACGGACGAAATCTTAAAGGCCAACCGCGCCCTCACGGAGATCCAAGGACTGATGGACGCCGACGACTTCATGGGCGCCGCCAAACTCTGGGCCGAAACAAGCGCCCTCTCGCCGAGCTTCGTTCGTAACTACCGCGAGCAGATTCTACCCCGCATCCTCAGCAACTTCTCGACCAGCGTGACCAAGGAACTGCTGACTCGACTGGACCGTCCAGGAGTCCTCAACGACCCCAAGTCCATTCAACAGTCGATCGTTGAAGCCAAGGAGGCCCTTCGTCTTGGAGCCGAAATCAAGGTGCCGCAGGATGAACCGTGGAAGCGCCTGCAGGCCTGCCTCGCGCGGGCGCAGTCACTGACGAGCATCGAAGTGCGCCCGACGATGGTCATCCCGGGAGAATGGCGGACCGGCGAATCCGGCCCCAACTCTCCGTCGCAGGCCGACTTCCCACTCTCTCGTTCTGCCGCCGATGCCGTAACGAAGTTTGTCGAGGCATCCGGCGCGACGCAGCGCGAGTCCGTGCAAATTCGCATCCGCCTGCTGGCCTTCACCTCACCCCACCTCCGCGACGACAGCACAAAGTACCTCAACGGTGAGATCCGGCGCACCCCCCAGGCCACCTGGATTGAATCGACCCCTGAACCGGGCAAGCTTCCGGCGATTGGTATCGGACTGAGCAACCGCCGCAACGAGGCCTCGCTCAATTTTCCTACAGGCGAAGGCGCCCGCGCTGGTGCCAATCGAATGATCGAGGTATTGCTCCCGAAAGGAGACCGTCAGTGCTTCGCGCTCATCGGCGACCTTAAGGCGCTGCAGCCACTGAACCTTGGCCCCGACGCTTTGATACTCGACGCTGATACCGGCGTCATCCGCCCTGCGGCCTGGGCCGAAAGCGCGGTCAACGCCTTCATCTGGGCCAACGGCTCGATCGGACTTTATCCAGAAGGACACGAATTCCCCGACCGCGACCTTCCTTCAATTCGCGCTACCCGCTCGGTCCTCGATACCGACATCATCCGTCTTGAGTCCAAACAAGGCCCTGGAACACCTCCTTACGAGATCGTCGCCAACCGACGGAAGCTCTTCAAGGAAGGTAAGTTCCTGCAAGCTGGCGCCCCGTGGTCGATCCAAGCCATCGACTCCAACGGTGCCGCCGGACCTCGCCTTCTCGAGTTTCGCTAATCCATGCAGGTCGAACGCCTCATCGCCCGCATCCGCGGCCAGCTCGAGCTCGGCACCCCCGACTTAGAGGCACGTTCCCTCGCCGGCGAATACTCCGCCCTCTGCCAGCGCGCCCGCGAACGCCTCGAACAGTGCGCAACGCTCGTGCGCAGCGGCAACGAACACGCCGCCTTCCAAGCCGCCGAATCCGACCCTGACCTGCTCGGCCTCTGTGCGCTGCTGAGCTTCGCAGAATCCGACCGCTGGCACGCCCTCTGCCGTGAGCGCGGCCTGCCCGCCGGCTTCCCACTCGATGGCCAACACGTGCTCGCCGTCGAAGGCCTCTATGGCCGCGAGATCGGCGAAAGCCACCCGCTCTACCGCGATTACCGCGACGCCATCCGCCGCCGCGAGGAAGACCGCGCCCTCTCGGTATTGCGATCGATCGTCCGCATCAACCCGGACGACCCCAACGCCCGCTCTGAACTCGCCCGCCTCTCCGCCAAGTTCCTCCGCGAGTCGCTTGGTAAGGTCGCCACCTTCTTCGAGCAAGGCCGCGAAGAGGAAGCCGTCGAACTGATGAACCGCATGGAACGCTTCGGCGCGAATGATCTCGCCGGCGAACCGCGCTGGGACGATGCCCTCGCGCGCCGCGTGGCTTGGCTCCGCTCCAAGGCCGCCCAACAGGTCGCCACGCTCGTCGCCGAAGCCGCCGACGCGCGTGCCGGCGGACACTGGGAAGCCTGCGCCGCCTCGCTGGGTCGCGTCCGGTCGCTCGAACGTGACCATCAGCTCACGATTTCCACCGGAGTCTCCGCGGAGATCGTCGAACTCGAGGCTTGGGCCGGCGAACTCGCCGCCATCGACGAAGCTGAAGCTAGTTTGCGCGCCACAACCGAAGGGCTGAACGAAGAATGGGCGATCCTCCAGCAGGAAGCCGCCCGCGGCTCCTCTCCAGCCATCCTCATCGTACGCCTGAGTTCCTGGCTCGAGCGTGCGACTCCGCAGGTCGAACGCCTCCCGGAAGGTATCCTGCGCGAAGCGCGCGCCTTGCGCCAAAACACCCGCGCCCGCCTGAACAGACGCTACATGCTCCTTACGACCTCTTGGGTCGGTGGGGTCCTGCTCCTGATCGCAGGCGTGGTCTACTGGAACATCCTCAAGACACAGGAGGAAGAATCCCGCGACCGCTTCTCCGAAGCGTCCCGCCTGATCGAACTCTACGATCATCCCGCCGCCATCGTGGCATTGGATGAGTTCGAACGCGGAGGCCTTTCCGCCGCCGACCAAGAAGCTCGCAAGGCGCAGACTACACCGCTAAGAAAAACACTCGAAGCCCAGTCGGCCTTGGAACAAGAACTCCGACTCGACGCGAAAGATCTAGCTGAAATCAGCAAGCGGAGCATCACAATAGATAATTTCGGTGACACGCTGCGTCGCTCTTCGACATATTTGGCAAAGTACAATAAGGTCGGCGGAGCTCTCAAGACCCAGCTCAAGGCGATCTTCGCAGACCCCGAAGCACTCGTTTCCTCTTGTCGGCAGTTTCTTGATCATGCGCGCGATGATATTTCAGCGCAAAAGGCTGCCGTTACTATAAT
>CAINSX010000168.1 GCA_903853185.1 uncultured Opitutia bacterium | reverse complement strand
CGTCGATAAGGCCGATGAGCCCCGCATGAAGGCGCTCCTGCAAAAGACCCTCGACGCCCTGCTGAAGGGCACCCTCCCTCCCGCCGACGACGAGGAAGACGAAGAGCCCGCGCGCTGAGCGGGAGCCGACCAATCTGCCACCAGCCACCCGAAACGAGTCATCCGCTCAAAGGGAGACCGGAAACCGGAAAGTATGCTTCGGTCATGTGCACCCTCGCCAACCATCCGGTTCCCCCATGGTGCCCCCTTTGAGTCCTGCCTCTCCCTATACTCCATACTCTCCCATGTTAGACCGCCGCGACTTCCTGAAACTCTCCGCCCTCGCTTCCGTCGGCGCGCTCACCGGCTGCGCAACCACGCCGGCGACGGCCCGCATCCGCCCAATCACGCGCGGCCCGAAATTCCACTGGCGCGGCTACTACGACAAATTCCTCTTCTCGGCCGACGACCGCTTCGTGCTCGCGAACGAGACCAGCTTCGAAGGCCGCTCACCGACGAAGGCCGACTCGATCCGCGTCGGGATGGTCGACACGCAGGACGGCGATCGCTGGATCGACCTCGGCGGGTCCAACGCCTGGAACTGGCAGCAAGGCTGCATGCTCCAATGGGTCCCGGGCTCGACCACCGATGTCGCCTGGAACGATCGCGAAGACGGCCAGTTCGTCACCCGAATCCTCGACGTGAAATCCGGCCGCACCCGCACGCTACCCCATCCTTTCTACACGTTCAGTCCCGACGGCAAGACGGCCTTCGCGCCGGACTTCGCCCGACTCGACATCACCCGCCCGGGCTACGGCTACGCGACGGGGGCCGAGCGCGATCCCTGGAAACTCATCAAGACGCCGGACGACATCGGCATCTGGCGGATGGACGTCGCCACGGGCCAGCAACGCCTGCTCTTCTCCCTCGCCGACGCGGCGAAACTCCCATTCACCGGACCGGCGGCCGCGGCCTTCAAACCCGACTCCGTGCATTGGTTCAACCACCTGCTCTGCAATACCGACGGCACCCGCCTCTTCTTCCTCCACCGCTGGCGTACCCCCGGCGACAAGGCGGGCTTCCGCACGCGCGCGCTGACCATCGACGTCAACGGCGGCAAGGTCCACGTGATGGATCCCAATGGCGGGACGTCGCACTTCGTCTGGCGCGACCCGCAACACATCTTCGCCTTCGCCTGGCACCCGTCGCATGGTGAGCGCTTCTACGTCTACAAGGATCTGTCCGACGAGGTCACGGTCGTGGGCAAGGACGCGATGCCGGCCAACGGCCATAACACCTACCTGCCGAACACGCAGAGCGAGTGGGTGCTCAATGACACCTACCCTCAGGGCAAGGACCGCCTGCAGAATCCGTACCTGTATCATATCCCGACGAATCGTCGCGTCCCAGTCGGCTCCTTCCCTGCCCCGCCCGCCTACACGGGAGAATGGCGCTGCGACACGCACCCCTCGGCCAGCCGCAGCGGCCGCCAGTTCTGCTTCGATTCCGCCCACGCCGGCGGGCGTCAGGTCTACGTGGCCGACATCGCCGGGCTGCTGGGCTGAGCCGTCACGGTTCTGTCACTCAATCGCGCTTCCCATCCGCGGAGCGGCCCCGCATAGTGTCGCCGATGGCCACCCGCAGCGCACTCGAGCGATCCCGCTCCGCCCTCCACCTTCGCCTCCTGGCTGCCCAGCGCCGCTTGGTGACCAAGCAGCAGAGCGCGGTGATCGTCATCGGCGGCAACGACCGCCTTGCGGCCTCCGAGCTCGCCAACCA
The DNA here is from genome assembly GCA_903853185.1 of uncultured Opitutia bacterium. Classification (GTDB taxonomy): domain Bacteria; phylum Verrucomicrobiota; class Verrucomicrobiia; order Opitutales; family UBA953; genus UBA953. Next base: position 2,160 of record CAINSX010000168.1, on the reverse strand, counting down.
GCTGACGGAATGGTTCGACTCCCGCACGGTGCGCATCTGCGCGCCGACGGCCCACGCCCATCCGAAGCACCCCTTCCTCTGGCCCTACTGGCAGGACATGCCGGCCAAGGGACGGCTCACGATCGTGGTCGGCGATTGGCTCACCCGCACGGCGGTCCAGGCCGCTCATGACGAACTCTCCGGCGACGCCCTGCGCGTCCGCCTGAAATCCCTCCGCACGTTCGAAGAACTCCTCGCGGCCGACGGTACGTCGGTGGTGAAGATCTGGCTGGAGACGTCCGAGAAGACGCTCCGCAAACGCCTGCGCGAAGCGGAAGACACCGACGCCGAAGGCTGGGTCGTCAGCCCGGAAGACCTCCTGCTCGCCAAGCACGGGAATCTGTCGCTCTGTCGCGCGCTCCGCAGCCAAGGCAGCGGCAAGAATCTGCCCTGGAAGGTGGTCATGGGCGGCACGGAGACGAAGCATCGCGACCTTAGTGCCGGCCTGGTCATCGCGGCGCAGATGGGACAGGTCTCGCGCCGTCGCCCGGCAATCGCCGTGAAGAAGCCCAGCGGTCGCCCGCGCGGCCTGCTCGAAAGCGCCACGGCCCACCCGGCCTTGGACAAGAAGGGCTACAGCCAGCAGATGGCGAAACTCCAGGCCCGCCTCGGCCGCCTCTCGCGCCTCGCCGCGCAGAAGGGCCTCTCGACGGTCGTGGTCCTCGAAGGCCCTGACGCCGCCGGCAAGGGCGGCGCAATCCGCCGTCTTTGCGGACAGCTCGACGCGGCCCACTACCAAGTCTTCCCCACACCGGCGCCCACGCCCGAAGAAAAGGCGCGCCACTACCTCTGGCGCTTCTGGAACAAGGTGCCCGCTCCTGGCCATCTCGCCGTCTTCGACCGCTCCTGGTTCGGCCGCGTGATGGTCGAACGCGTCGAGGGCTTCGCCAAAGACGCAGAATGGGCCCGCGCCTACGCGGAGATCAACGACTTCGAAGCCCGCCTCGCCGAAACGGGCATGGTGGTGCTGAAGCTCTGGATCAATATCTCAAAGGAAGAACAGCTGCGCCGCTTCCAAGCCCGCGAAATCTCCCCGCACAAGCGTCACAAGATGACAAAGGAAGACTACCGTAACCGTAAGAAGTGGGACGATAACCTCCGTGCGGCCGAAGATATGATCGCCCGCACGGACACGCCGCATGCCCCGTGGGTGGTGGTCTCAGGCGACGATAAGCGCTACGCCCGCGTGGCGGCCCTCAAGGCCGTTTGCCGCGCACTGTCCGACCGCCTCGACTAAGCCACTCGCCGAGCCAGCGCCGATGCGGCCCGCTCAACGCGGCCTCATTCAACGCCTGCGCGTCCACCCACTCGAGCTCGCCGTCCTTCGTCCAGCGACGGATGTCCGCGGCCTTGGCTTCGAGGGCATGCAGCTTCTCTTCGTAAGTCACGGTACCGATCGTCCGCCTCCGCACGAGCGTAGGCTCGCCAGCCGGCTCGACGCCGAGCGACGACAGCACCGGGATCTCGGCCATGCCGGCGAGGCGCTTGGCGTGGTGCGGATTGCGACGGAGCAGGATCTTGCCTTCGCGGGTGACGAGCGCGCGGTCGACAACGGCTTCCTTGCGCTCCTTCGACACGAACCGCGGTAAGGCCTGGGCATCGCCGGCTTTCTTCGCGTCGCACCACTCCGCCAACGGACACTTCGCGCAATCCGGTACGCCCTTGCGGCAGACGGTGGCGCCGAGCTCCATCATGGCCTGGTTGAAATCCCCGGGCTGCTTGGGGTCGACCAGCTCATCGGCGCGCGAGGTGAACAGCTTGGCGGCGGACGAAGCGTCGCGCAGCTTGGCGCGGACGCCGTCGAGGCGTGCGAGCACGCGCACGACGTTGCCGTCGACGACTGCGACCGGCTCGGCGAAGGCGATGCTCGCGATGGCGGCGGCGGTATACGGCCCGACGCCTTTGAACTCGCGCCATTCAGCGGCGGTCCGCGGCGGCGATTTCAACGCGGCGACCTGCTTGGCGAGGTTCAGGAGATTACGAGCGCGCGAGTAATACCCGAGACCGGCCCAGAGCGCGAGGACCTCAGCCTCTTCGGCCTTCGCGAGATCCTTGAAATCCGGCCACCTGGCGGTCCACTTCTCAAAATACGGGATCGCGGTGGCGATCTGGGTCTGCTGG
>CAINSX010000167.1 GCA_903853185.1 uncultured Opitutia bacterium | reverse complement strand
TTGGTATTCGTGAATGTTCATGAAACGGGACGGAGGCTGACGATTAACCCTTCAGTTCAGCATCCTTGGCCTTGAGGTTCTTTTCGATCTCGGCCGTGTAGTTGTCGGTGTGGGTCTGAATCTCCTTTTCGGAGCGCTTCAGCTCGTCGTCGGTGACGAGCTTATCCTTGTTGCCCTTCTTGAGGACTTCGAGGGCGTCGCGGCGGGCGTTGCGCACGCGGACCTTGCCTTCTTCGGCCATCTGCGTGGCGCGCTTGGCGAGTTCAACGCGGCGTTCGCCGGAAAGAGAGGGGACCGGGCAGCGCATGAAGTTACCCTGCGGGACGGGGTTGATGCCGATGTTGGCGGCCATGATGGCCTTGCGGATGTCATCCATCACGCCCTTGTCGAACGGCTGCACGACGATCGTCTGCGCGTCGGGCGTGGTGATGGCGGCCATGTCCTTCAGGCGCTGCGTCATGCCGTAGGCTTCGACGTGGACCTGGATGTTCTCGATCATGCCCGGCGAAGCCTTGCCGGTGTGTAGCGTGGCGAATTCGTGCGAGGTGTGGTCGACCGCCTTCTTCATGGCGTTGCCGCCTTCGGCGATGAGTTTTTTGAGGTCCATGGGATAGGTGTGGTTTGTTGTTGGAAAATCAGGCGACGAGCGTGCCGATGCGCTGGCCGAGGACGGCCTTCTTCACGGCGCCCTTCTCGGACATCGAGAGCACGATGATCGGGAGCTTATTGGCTTCGCAGAGCGAGAACGCTTCGGCGTCCATCACGCCGAGGCGCTTCTGGAGGGCTTCGGCATGGGAGACGCGGTCGTAGCGCTTCGCGTCCTTGTGCTTCATCGGGTCCTTATCGTAGACGCCGTCGACCTTGGTGGCCTTGAGGATGGCGTCGGCGCCGATCTCGTTGGCGCGGAGGGCGGCGGCGTAGTCGGTCGTGCAGTAGGGGTTACCCGTGCCGGCGACGAAGATGACGATGCGTCCGCGTTCGAGGTGGCGGGTGGCGCGGCGCTGGATGAACGGTTCGGCGATGCGGTCCATCGGGATGGCCGTCATCACGCGGCATTCGAGACCGGCCTTCTCGAGGCGGTCCATGAGGGCAAGGCCGTTGATGACCGTGGCGAGCATGCCCATGTTGTCGCCCGTGGTGCGGTCGGTGCCGTTGGCGCGCGCGCCGGCGAGACCGCGGAAGATGTTGCCACCGCCGACGACGACCGCGACCTGGGTGCCGACCTTCTGGATCGAGCGGAGCTCTTCGGCGAGACGGTCTAGGACCGCGCTGTCGATGGAGGCGCCGGTGGTGTCGTTGCGCAGGGCTTCGCCGCTGATCTTCAGCACGATACGTCGGTACTTCGGCTTCTTGGAGGTGGAGGCGGGCATACAGGGGAAATGAGCCCTAGAAACCCCAGCGTCAACCCCGCCTTGGTCTCGCTTGACTCCGACCCGTGAGTCGCTGTTCAGTCGGGGTGCTCAGACCCGTGGTGTAACGGTAGCACAAGTGATTTTGGTTCACTTTGTCGGGGTTCGAATCCCTGCGGGTCTACGCTCCTTCCGGGCG
>CAINSX010000166.1 GCA_903853185.1 uncultured Opitutia bacterium | reverse complement strand
CGGAGGATCTCGGTCGCGAGCTTCTGTGCGCGCTCGGTGACGCGGATCGGATTTATGGGAGCCAAGGGAATTTTCGGAAATTGGGAGGACGCTTCTCGTTCCAAGCGGCGCGACCTTCGTCGCCCTCTTCCGAAAGATAATAAAGCAGGGTGGCGTTGCCGGAAAGCTCTTGGATGCCGGCCTGGCCGTCCAGCTCGGCGTTGAAGGCCGACTTCAGACAGCGGATAGCGAGGGGGCTCTTCGTGAGGATCTCCTGCGCCCACTTCACGCCTTCGGCATCCAGCTGGTCATAGGGGACGACCGTGTTGACCAGACCCATCTCGAGGGCCTGCTTGGCGTCGTACTGGCGGCAGAGGTACCAGATCTCGCGGGCCTTCTTCTGGCCGACGATACGGGCGAGGTAGGAAGCGCCGAAGCCGCCATCGAAGCTACCGACCGTCGGGCCGGTCTGGCCGAAGACCGCGTTGTCGGCGGCGATGGTGAGGTCGCAGATGACGTGGAGCACGTGGCCTCCGCCGATGGCGAAGCCGGCGACGAGGGCGATGACGACCTTGGGCATCGAGCGGATGAGGCGCTGGAGATCGAGGACGTTGAGGCGGGGGACGCCGTCCTTACCCATGTAGCCGCCTTTCTTGTCGCCGCGGATCTTCTGGTCGCCGCCGGCGCAGAAGGCGAACTTACCGTCGGTCTGCGGGTTGGCGCCACGCAGGAGCACCACGCCGATCGAGGCATCGTCGCGCGCATCGGAAAAAGCCTTCAGCATCTCGGCGATTGTGTCCGGGGTGAAGGCGTTGCGGCGGGAGGGGCGATTGATGGTCACGCGGGCGATGCCATCGGCTTTCTCGTACACGATGTCGGTGAACGCTCCCTGCTTTTGCCAACTGATCTCGGACTGCATGGGGTTAACTTGGTGGGCGAAGGGGCTTTTTCCAACGAATAAGCGACGAGACGCTTGAAAATCGGCGGAGGCTCCCACACTTTAGCGGCCTATGGCTCGACTGACTCCCGAACAGATTTCCAAGGTTTCCGCCTGGGTGGCCGAGGGCGCCACGCTTTCGCAGATTCAGGAGCGCCTTTCGACGGAGCTCGAGGTCTCGATGACTTACATGGACGTCCGCTTCCTTGTGGATGACCTTAACCTCGCTCTGGTCGAGAAGGAAGAGCCCAAGCTGCCGGAAGAGCCCGCCGCCGCGGCTCCTGCCGATGCCGCCGCCGTCCCGGCCGAAACCGCCCAAGGCGCTGGCGTCGTGACCGTCGAGGTCGATACCATCGCTCAGCCGCACGCCATGGTCAGCGGACACGTCACTTTCTCCGACGGCGAGAAGGCCGATTGGTATATCGATCATCAGGGTCGCCCCGGCATGGCCGCGCGTTCGCCTGGTTACCGCCCGACGCCGCAGGACATCACCGACTTCCAGACGAAGTTGGACGCCGCGCTCCGTCAGGCCGGATACTGAGCGCTCAGCGCGTCTTCAGAATCGCTTCCGCCAGGACGAAGTCCGCCGGACGGGTCAGCTTCAGGTTCACCGCAGGGTTCTCGACCAAGGACACGTCCTGCCCGACGAATTCTACGGCGGAGCTATCGTCGGTGACCTTGCGCTGTAGTTCGGCGACCTTGCGATAAGCCTTGAGCACGATGGCGGTGCGGAAGACTTGAGGGGTCTCCGCTGTCCAAACCAAGCCGCGATCAGGGGAAGTTTCGACGGAGGCTGAGCCGACCTTGGCGATCTTCACCGTGTCGGCGGCGCGTCCGGCGAGGATGGCGGCGCCGGTTTCGTTGGCCTTGTCGCGGACCTTGCGGATGGCTTCGGGCGAGACGAGCGGACGGGCGCCGTCGTGAATATGGATCAGCCCCGTATGGCCTTCGCAGGTATTAAGCGCCGCGAGGACGGAATCTTGACGGGATTCGCCCCCGGGCACGAATTCCACCGCGGGGGCCGTGGGTAGATGACCGGCGAGCTGGGCCTTCAGTTTAGCGAGCTGGGCTTCGTCGCGATAAGTGATGACCACGCGGCCGATGAGGCCGGTGCTCAGGAACGATTGCAGCGAGTGGATGAAGACTGGTTTGCCGGCGAGGAGCGCGGTGATCTTATCGTCGACGACCGCTTGCATACGCCGCGCGGAGCCCGCGGCGAGAAGGACGAGGATGTCGTCGGCGGCGCTCATGCGATCTCGCCGATGTCACGGCGGATGCGGAGCGTTTCAGCGGCGGGATCCTTGGCTTTCAGGATGGGACGCCCGACCACGATGAAGCTAGCGCCCGCGGCGGCGGCCTGGGCCGGAGTCATTACGCGATTCTGGTCGTCCCCGGCGGCGTCGGGATAACGGATGCCCGGAGTCACGAGCACTGGGCCGGCGCCGAGGTCCTTGCGGAGGATCGGCAGTTCGAGCGGCGAGCAGACGAGGCCGCCGATGCCGGAGCCGATGGCCATGCGGCCCAGCAGGCGGACTTGTTCTTCGGGCGTGCGGACGACGCCGGTGGCGGAAAGCTGAGCTTGATCCATCGACGTCAGTACCGTCACGCCGAGTACCGTGCAGTCGGGCAGGGTGGCCTTGGCAGCTTCAGCGGCGCGGGCGATCATCTCGGGGCCACCACACGCATGAATGGTGAGCAGGGAGCAGGGGCGACCCTTGAGGCTCTTGATGGCGGACGAAACGGTGTTCGGGATGTCGTGGAACTTCAGGTCGAGGAAGACCTTGAAGCCGAGCGCGTGGAATTCATCAACGATGCCCGGGCCGTGGCGCGTGAAGAGCTGCAGACCGAGCTTCACCCAGGCGAGATTACCAGCGAGCGGGCGGGCGAGTGCCAAGGCTTCCTCCTTGGT
>CAINSX010000165.1 GCA_903853185.1 uncultured Opitutia bacterium | reverse complement strand
CCTGGCATCAATCAGGCCCGCGTTGACATCGTCTGGGACCCGCCTTGGACCCAGACCATGATCTCCGAAGACGGGACGATGCCGCTCGGGTTGATCTGAGCGCTTACGCGCCGTTGATCAGTTGATGCGTTGGCCGGTTGGCCAGAGGAGAGGCATGCCCATAACGGAGACCAGGGATCTAACTCTCGCGTGAATCCTCGCGCCCTCCGGCCCTCATGCCCTCGTGTCCTCCTTCGTCACCCTCCCCTCTTGCGCTCCCGCATCTTTTCCTAACCCTGCGGGAACCCCACCCACTCCCCAAGGTCACCCTCCCATGGCTTCTACTCCTGTCCGCCTCCTTTCCCTCCTCGGCGCCGCCCTACTGGCCGCCGCGCCGGCCGTACGCGCCGCCGACCCCATGCCCGAGGATGTCCGCTTCCAGACGGAGACGCTACTCACCGGCCTACCGCAGCCGATGCACCTCGAAATCGCGCCGGACGGCCGCATCTGGTTCAACGAATACCTCGGCGCCCTCAAAATCTACGACCCCAAGACCAAGCGCGTCACGCTCGTCGCCGAGATGGAGATCTTCAAGACGCTCGAGAACGGCTTCCTCGCCTTCGCCCTCGACCCGAAGTTCACCGAGAACCACTGGATCTATTTCCTCTACTCGCCCGTCGGCTTCGACGGCCAGTATCTGTCTCGCTTCGAGATCAAAGACGATAAGGTCGTCGCTGGTAGCGAGAAGGTGATCCTGAAATACGAAGAGCAGCGCCTGCAGTGCTGTCACCACGGAGCCACGATCAAGTTCGGTCCGGATGGCTGCCTTTATTTCACCGCCGGCGACAACACCAGCCCCTTTGGCGACAGCAAGGGCTACGGCCCGCTTGACCAGCGTGTAGGCAAGGAACCTTGGGACGGCCAGCGTACTTCCGCCAACACGAACACCCTCGTCGGCAAGGTGAACCGCATCCGCGTCAACGCCGACGCGACGTACAGCATCCCCGAAGGTAACCTCTTCAAGCCCGGCACGCCCAAGACCCGCCCCGAAATCTTCGCGATGGGCACGCGTAATCCGTGGCGCATGAACATCGATCCCAAGACGGGCTACGTCTACTGGGGCGAAGTCGGCCCGGACGCGCGCGTCGATGGCCCGCGCGGTTCGCGCGGCTACGACGAGATCAACCAGGCGAAGAAGGCCGGCAATTTCGGCTACCCTCTTTTCGTCGGCAACAACTCCCCTTACGCCGAATATGACTACGCGACCGAGAAGGTCGGCCCGCTCTTCGACCCCGCCCACCCGGTGAACAAGAGTCGCAACAATACCGGCCTCATCGACCTCCCGCCCGCTGTGCCCGCCTTCATCTACTGGCCCTATGCGGTCTCGGAAGTCTGGCCCGAACTCGGCGAAGGTGGCCGCACCGCGTGCGCCGGACCTGTCTTCTACTGGCAGGAGTCCTTTGAGAAAACCAACGGCTTCCCGAAGCACTTCGACCGCTCCCTGCTCTTCTGGGATTGGCAGCGCCCGTTCATCAAGTGGGCCCGCCTCGATGCCAACTCCGACCTCCAAGGCCTAGAAGCCTTCGCGCCCACGATGTTCGTGACCGCGAACAGCGACGAACAGCGCAAGAAGCAGAAGGCCCTCATCGACAACGGCGCGACGATCATCCGTCGCCCAGTCGACGCGACCTTCGGCCCCGACGGCTGCCTCTACTTGCTCGACTACGGCGAGACCTGGGGCGCCAACCCTGATTCCGCATTGCTCAAAATCTCCTATGTGCGCGGCAACCTCCAGCCGATTGCCAAGCTCTCCGTCGCTACCCCAGCCGGCCCGGCTCCGCTCAAGACCACGCTTTCCGCGAAAGGCTCGCGTGACCTCGACGGCGGCAAGTTGAGCTATTCCTGGAAACTGCAGCCCGGCGACAAGAAGCTCGGCGAAGGCGAAGAACTCGCTGTGTCGCTGGAGACCGCCGGCAACTTCAGTGTCGAACTCACCGTCTCCGACGGCCAAGGCGGAAGCGTGACCCGCTCCACGCCGGTTGTCGTCGGCAATACTGTCCCGGTCGTAAACTTCATCACGCCGCAGAGCGGCGACTTCTTCACGCCGGGCAAGCTACTCAGTTATAAGGTCACCGTGCAGGATGCCGAAGACGGCTCCTCCGACGCCAAGGCGGCCGAATTCGGCGCCCGCACGTTGGTGACCTCTTCCTTCCTCCCTGCCGACGGTAAGGCTGTCGCATCCGATCCGGGACTTTCGCTGATGCGCCAGAGCGATTGCTTCAATTGCCACGCGATGGAAACCCCGCTCGTCGGTCCTCCCTTCGTGGCCATAGCCGACAAGTATCGCAAGCAGGCTGGCGCCGATGACCTCCTGAACAAGAAGGTCCGCCTCGGCGGCAGCGGCGTCTGGGGTCAGGTACCCATGCTCGCCCACCCGCAGCACACCGAGGACGAGGTCGCCATCATGCTCCGCTGGATGCTCGCGCTCGAAAAGGGCAAGGGCGGCCCGACGCTCACCCGCGGACTCGAAGGCCAGCTGACCGCGCCCAAGGACAACAAGCCGGGCACCCTTCTCCTTGAAGCCATCTAT
>CAINSX010000164.1 GCA_903853185.1 uncultured Opitutia bacterium | reverse complement strand
GCGGTGCCGCGACGGAGGTAAGGACGAAGGAAGGTCGGCGTGCCGACGACGACCGTGACCTTCTCTTCCTTGATCGCTTTGACTGCGGCGGCGGAATCGAGCGGCGAAGGTAAAGTCACCAGGCGCGGCGAGCGGGAAAGCGAATACCAAAGACCGATCGTAAAACCGAAACTGTGAAAGACCGGCAGACTGCCGAGCAGGGTCGCGTCGTCGGGGAGAATATCAGCGTCATCGATCTGACGCAGATTGGCCAAAATATTGCGGTGCGAGAGGCGCACACCCTTGGGCTGACCTGAACTGCCGCTCGTGTAGAGTAAGGCCGCCTCACCGTCGCCGCCATGCTTCGGCAGACCCATGCACGCCAGCGACCAGGAGGTCGGGAGGCATTGAATCAGACCCAGACGGAAGGCGAGGTCCGTGCGCGAGTGCGCCGACATGAAGTCGGCCACGTCGAGGACGTGATCCCCCCACGGGAAGTCCGGCGATTTCTCGGATAACTTACTGCGGAACGCGCCAGCGGTGACGACGAGGTCGACCTCGGCGCGGTGCAAGCAGGAGTGCGCCTGCTCGCGACCAAGGGAGAAGTTCAGGTTCACCGGGACCTTGTCGGCCAGTACGCAACCGAGGTTGGCCACGCTCGCCGCTACGCCCGGAGGCAGCACGATAGCGACGCGCTTGGCCTTGGTGCGGCGCTTGAGTTCGGCCGCGAAAGCCCAGCCCAAGGCGAGCAACGTCGCACCGCTGAATTCGCGACGCACGGCCGTACGGTCGACCAAGGCGATGGCCCTGCCCTTCTTCGCTAATCCTTCGGCGACTTCACGTCCGAGATGCCCTTGGAGTGATTCGCGCATAGCGAAGGCCTCCGCGGCGAGCTCCAACAAGCGCAGACGGGTCTTTGCATGTTCGATCGCGGGAAACGGCTTGCCGATGACGACGCTGATCGGTCGCGGGAAATGCTTGGGCAACTTCCAGAAGGACTTGCCGCCGCTGAAACTGAGGATCGAACCCCACATGCCGTCGATGGCGACCGGCACGATGGGCGCCCCACCGCGGCGGGCGATCAGCTCGAAGCCTTTGCGCAGCTGCATCAAGCCACCGTTACGCGTGAGGCTACCTTCAGGGAAAATGCACACCACTTCGCCCCGGGCGAGCGCTTCGCCCGACTTGATGATGGCTTCTTTGGCCTTCGTCTCCGAGACCGGAATCGTCCCCATCAGCCGGCACATGAAGCCGAGGAACTTATGGCGCTCAAAACCTTCCCAGGAAAGAAAACGGACGGGGCGACGCGAAAGCACCCCCATCACCAAGACGTCCGCATAAGCGACATGGTTAGCGATGAGGAGCACGCCACCCTTTTCCGGGATATTCTCGAGACCGCGGATACGGATGGTGTATCCGCACTTCAGGAGCAACCAGCACAGGGTGTGCATGACGCAGTAACCCAAGGACATTGACTTATGACGGCGAGGAGCCCGCCAAGCGAAGGCCACCAGGAAGATGGTGAGAAGGAGTAGGCCGAACGCGACGAACGCCAGGGCGATCATCAGCAGGAACCAGCCGAGGGAGTAAAGCAGGGGCACCCGACGAAACTGGGGTGTCCGCCGTCAGGTGCAAGCGAGTCCTTTCGGGTTGACCCCTCTCGTTCTGTGACTGCCCTATAGAGACCCGCGATGCGCGACTACGTCCTCAGACGGTTGCTGCTAGTCCCACTGACTTTCGTGGGCATCACTTTCGTCGCGTTCTGCTTCACCCGCTTCGTGCCGGGCGGCCCCATCGAACAAGCCCTCGCCGAGCGCCAGCAGGCCGATCGTAAGCGCAGCACGGCGGCCCGCCCCAGCGGCCCAGCCTCGCCGGAAGAACTGGACAACCTCAAACGCCGCTATGGCTTTGATCGCTCCCTCCTCGAAGCCTATGCCATCTGGCTTGGCGCCGCCCCCGGCCCGGCGGACTGGATCACGGTACGACTCGACAAAGACGGCAAAGCCGAAGCCGAGGTCGCCGATGACCTGAACCCGGGCAAATCCATCAAGCTAAACGTCAACCAGACCAGCGGTGGCTTCACCCTCACCACCGCCGAAGGCAAACCCCGGGCACTTTGGTTAGCCGCCGCGGCCCCCCTGCCTGATGATCCCGAGAAAGCCACGCGCGTGCTCGTCTATCGACGTGCCTACGCCGGCCTCCTCCAGGCGGAACTCGGCGATTCGACGACCAGCGATAAGCCGGTCTGGGATGAGATCAAATCCCGCCTGCCTATCTCGGCTTGGTTCGGCGGGTGGTCTTTGCTGCTCGCCTATGCGATTTCGATCCCGCTCGGCGTGGCCAAGGCCCTGAAGCGCGACGGCTGGTTCGACCGCTCCTCAACCCAGCTCCTCTTCATCCTCTATTCCGTACCAGGATTCGTCCTCGGCGTAGTTGGCCTGAATTTCCTGTGCCACCAGTTGCACTGGTTCCCGTCGATGGGATTCAACTGGGAACACGCGTTCATGAGCACAATCCTGCCGCTCAGTTGCGAGATGGTCGGCGCCTTCACCGCGCTCACCCTCTTCACCCGCAACGGTCTGCTCGACAACCTTACCACCGATTACGTCCGTACTGCCAAGGCCAAGGGCCTGAGCAACCGCCGCATCGTGTTCGTCCACGTGCTCCGCAATTCGCTGATCCCGATTGCCGCGACCTTTGGCGGCAATCTCGGCTTCTTCCTCACCGGCTCCTTCCTCATCGAGTTCACGTTTAACATCCCCGGCCTCGGCCTGCTGGGCTATGATTCACTCGTCCACCGCGACTATCCCGTCTTCCTCGGCCTCCTCACGCTCTCCAGCCTGGCGATGCTCATCGGCAACATCGTCTCCGACCTCTGCGTCGCCGCCGTCGACCCCCGTATCCGGTTCGACAAATCCGCATGAGCCTCTTCGACCCCAGCACGTTGCAACGCTTTGCGCGATTCCGTCAGAATCGCATGGGCTGGTGGTCCCTGCTCACACTGCTCACGATCTCGGCGCTGGCACTTCTCGGCCCACTGCTCGTCGGCAACCGCCCGCTCGTGCTCAAGGTCGACGGGGCATATCGCTTCCCGGTCTTCGCCGGTTTCATCTCCGGACGTGACCTCGGTCTGAAGATCGAAGGCGAACCCAACTACCGCCTGCTGGCCGAAGAATTGAAGCGGAACGAGCGAGGCTGGCTGGTCATGCCGCCCGTCCCCTTCGCCCCAGCCGAAGTCTGCGAGGTGATGCCGGAAGTCTCCCGCGATGCCGAAGGGCGCTGGCACGACCCTCGCGGCATCATCGCCGAAGGACGCATCTTCACGCTCAACGCGGACGGCACCCGCCGCCAGACCTGGACGATCATCGCCGGCCGACCTCATGGGGACGCACGCTTGTTCACCGAAGGCACCGGCATCGCCCGCGCGAAAATCGCCGACGGCAAGGTTGTCCTACGCGCACCCGCCACAGATCGCACTGACTGGGAACCGCAGGGCTCACTCCGCACGCAGGTGCCGTCACCCTGCCCGCCCGGGCTCGACGGGCATTGGCTCGGCACCGACGAGTCCGGTCACGATATTGTGGCGCGGCTCTTCGGCGGCTTCCGTCTGTTACTCCTGTCGGCGCTCATCTACCTGCCTTGCGCCTACGGCATCGGCCTCGTCCTTGGAGCTGCCATGGGCTACTTTGGGGGCTGGTTCGACATGGTGTCCCAGCGCGCAATGGAGATCTGGTCGAACATACCGTTCCTGTACGCGATCATATTCCTCGCAAGCCTGCTCGAGCCCACCCTCGCCGTCCTCGTGCTCATCCTGGTCGCGTTCTCGTGGATCGGTCTCGCCCAGCAACTCCGCGCCTCGGCCTACCAGGTCTCCGCCCGCGACTACGTCACCGCCTCCCGTGCCCTCGGGGCGAGCCATGCGCGGATCATTTGGAGCCACATCCTGCCCAACTGCACGACCGTGATCCTGACTACATTGCCCTTCAGTCTGCACGGGCTCGTCTTCTCGCTGTCGGCCCTCGACTATCTCGGTTTCGGCCTGCCGCCCACGGAGCCTTCGTGGGGCGAGTTACTCCATCAGGCCAAGGAGAACTGGGCCGCCTGGTGGATCCTCGGACCAACGCTGTTCTGTCTCGTCGGCACTATGGTCATGATCAACTCCATCGGCGAAGCGCTCCAGGACGCCTTCGACGTTCGTCGCACCCAGAAATGAGAACCTTACTCGCCTTCCTCATCGTCCTCACGACCGCCTCGGCCCAGACCTTCGAGGACCCGAAGGCCGCCGCCTTCTACGCCGAGCACAAGGACTTCTTCCATTACGCGACGCCGGCCGACCTCCCGAAGGACCTTATCTGGCACGACGGCTCTGAGCAGAAGGAGTTTGCCGACCCCCGCGCCATCCGCGGCGGCACGCTCCATCAGTTCACGGCTGGAACGCCACCGACACTCCGCCGCGTCGGCCCGAACGCCAACAACAGCTTCCGTGGTGAGCTTTACGACAACAACGACTTCGGCCTGCTTTCCTCGCACCCCAACACCGACGAGCCGATCCCGGCCCTGGCGACGAGCTGGGCGATGTCGCCGGACGGCATGACAGCCTATTTCCGCCTCGACCCGAACGCCCAGTTCACCGACGGGCAGCCGATCACTGCCGAGGACTACTTTTACGCGTTCTACTTCCATCGTTCGCCTTGGGCGAAGGCGGACTGGTATGCCGACTTCTACACCCGCGAGTGGGGCGGCATCACGAAATACGACGCGCACACGATTTCCATCAAGGCGCCGCGCAAGCGTCCCTATCAACTCGAACAGCTCGGCGAGCTCCGCCCGCTACCGCGCAACTTCTTCAAGGACTTCGGCCCGAACTACGAGAAGCTATACAACGACCGCTTCCACCCGACCACCGGACCTTACTTCGTCAGCCCCGCCGGCTTCCAGCGCGAGAAGTCCGTCACCCTCACTCGCGTCAAGGATTGGTGGGGCGACCATCGCAAATTCACCCGCTACCGCTACAACCCTGACGTCATCGAATACGGCGTCATCCGCGAGCTCGACAGCGCCTACGCCTCGATGCTGGACGGCGAAATCGACTTCATGCCGATCATGATGCCGCGCTACTGGTACGGGACCAACGAGAAGAAAGCGTACCAGAACGGTTATCTCATCAAGGCGCAGTTCTTCAACGACATCCCCCGCCCTCCTTACGGGCTCTACATCAACACGCAAAAGCCGCTGCTCTCCGACCTCGACGTCCGCGTCGGCCTGCAGCATGCCACCGATTTCCAGCGCGTCATCGACGGCTTCTACCGCGGCGACTACGATCGCCTCAACCAGTTCAGCGAAGGGCTTGGTAAGTTCACCGACCCGTCCATCCGCCCACGCCGCTACTCGCCCGAGCTCGCCCGTGCCGCCTTCGCCAAGGCCGGTTTCACCCAGGTCGGCCCCGACGGCATCCTCATGAACGCCGCGGGTGAACGCCTTTCCTTCCGCCTGACCTTCGACACTTCCGACCGCCGCAAGTATCTCGCCACCCTCGTCGAATCCGCCCGTCGCTGCGGCGTCGAGTATCGCCCCGAGACACTCGAACACACGACCATGTACCGCAAGGTCATGGAAAAGAACCATGATATCGTCTTCTGGGCCTGGTCGGTCTCAGGTCGCATCCCCGCGCTCTGGGAATCGCACCACACCGATAACGCCGTCGAGAAGCTGGCCGACGGACGCAAGGTGCCGAAGCGCCAAACGAACAATATCACCGGTATCGACGACCCGGAGCTCTCCAAGATCATCGACCAGTTCCGCAACGCCACCGAGGAGGCCGAGATGATCAAGCTGTCTTTCGCGATGCAGCACCGCATCCACGACCTCGCCGACTTCATCCCGGGATTCAAGGTGCCCGGCTACCGCATCGCGCACTGGGGTTGGGTCAAGTTCCCGGAGGGCTTCGACGTCCGCTCCGCCGAAGACCCGGGGCAATACGGCCTCTTCTGGCTCGACCCCAAGCAACGCGAGGTCGACCTCAAGGA
This sequence comes from uncultured Opitutia bacterium, assembly GCA_903853185.1. Taxonomy (GTDB): domain Bacteria; phylum Verrucomicrobiota; class Verrucomicrobiia; order Opitutales; family UBA953; genus UBA953. The sequence goes on along the minus strand of CAINSX010000164.1, from coordinate 2,857 downwards.
TTTCCGCGACGGCAAGGTGCGCGGTGCGCCGAAGACCGTCATCGAAGACCGCTGGCGCGCCGAATGACCGCCGTTCTTCCTTTCCCTTCGCCGCCCCCCAACCTATGTTGCCGACCATGTCCGCCGAGCCTCTCCTGAAAGTACAGGATCTCTGCGTCACCTTCCGCACCGGTGACCGTGCGACCGTCGCCGCCCAAGGCGTGAGCTACGAGCTCGCCGCGGGCGAAGTCCTCGCAATCGTCGGCGAATCTGGCTCCGGCAAGTCCGTCTCCGCCTTGGCGCTCACCCGCCTCCTGCCGCCTGAGCCTTCCTGCACCCTGTCTGGTTCCGTGAAACTGGCGGGCGTCGAACTACTTGGCCTCCCCGAGGAGAAACTGGCCAAGGTGCGCGGCGGCTCGATTGCCTACATCTTCCAGGAACCCGGCACCTCGCTGAATCCGGTCTACACCATCGGATTCCAGATTGGCGAGGCCGTCGCCTTGCACCGCCCTGAGGTGAAAGATGTCAAGGCGGAGGTCATCCGCTCGCTCGCCGAGGTCCACATCCACGACCCCGGACGCGTCGCGAACCAATACCCGCACGAGCTCTCCGGCGGCATGCAGCAACGCGCGATGATCGCCATGGCCCTCGCGTGCAACCCGAAGATCCTCGTGGCCGACGAGCCCACCACCGCGCTCGACGTGACGATCCAGAAAGAAATCATGGACCTGCTCGCCCGCCTCCGTCGCGAGCGCGGCATGAGTATCGTGCTCATCACCCATAATTTCGGCATCATCGCGAACTTCGCCGACAAGGTAGCCGTGATGTGGAAGGGAAGCATCGTCGAGTCCGGTCCCGTCGAGCAGATCATGCGCACACAGTCACACCCCTACACCAAGGCCTTGATCGCCTGCATCCCCCGCCTCGGCCAGCGCCGCCGACGCCTCACCACCCTGTCCGATGAACTCAAGGTCTCCCGATGAGCGATAACCTTCTCGAAGTCCGCGACCTCTCCGTCCACTACCCTGGCCGCGCCGCCTGGTTCTTCCAGAAAGCCGAACCCAAGAAGGCCGTGGACGGAATCTCGTTCGTCGTGCCGAAAGGCAAGACGGTCGGTCTCGTCGGCGAATCCGGCTCGGGCAAGACGACGACTGGCCGTGCGATCGTGAAGCTCGCCCCCTTGACCGCCGGCAAGATTCTCTACCAAGGCGCGGACATCGGCGCCCTCTCCAACTCGGCCTTCCTCCCCTGGCGCAAGAAGATCCAGATGATTTTCCAGGACCCCTACAACTCGCTGAATCCGCGCGCCGACATCCTGAGCATCCTCTCCGAGCCGCTTGAGATCCACTTCCCGCAGATGACGCGGGCGGACCGTGAAGCTCGCTGCTCTGAACTCCTCCGCAGCGTGCAACTCCCGGCCGAACACCTGCGCCGGTTCCCGCATGAATTCTCCGGCGGCCAGCGCCAGCGCATCGGCATCGCCCGCGCCCTCGCCGTGCAGCCCGAACTCATCATTTGCGACGAACCCGTCTCGGCGCTCGATGTCTCCGTCCAGGCGGAAGTCGTCAACCTGCTCCAGGACCTGCAGGAACAGTTCGGCCTCACCTATCTTTTCGTCGCCCACGACCTCGCCGTCGTCGAACATGTCAGCGACCACATCCTGGTGATGTCCAAGGGCAAGATCGTCGAACAAGGTACGCCAGCCGAGATCCTCGGAAATCCGCAGCACGACTATACGAAGACGCTGCTCGCCGCGGTCCCTAGGTTCTGATGTCCGCGGAAACCCAGTCTAAGCTCGACGGCACGACGCGCGGCCTCGGCCTGCTACTGATCGGCATGGCTGCGTTCACCACCTGGGACCAATGGGCCATCTGGAGCACCAAGGACGACTACACCTTCGGCTACCTCGTGCCGTTCTTTTCCGCCTACGTTCTCTGGGACCGCTGGGAAGACTTCCAGTCCCTCCTGACCGGCGACCGCTCCGAGCCGTCAGCCGCCTCGTCGAGGGGCACCCTCATCCTCGCCCAGTTGCTGGCCTTCGCGTCGCTGACGCTCTTTGGTATCGGCGCCGCCGCCCGCGCGATCTTCGGCACCGGCATCGGCCCGACCCTCGCCATCTCCTTCGGACTCACCGGCTCTGCCCTCGCCTTCGCCTTTCTTTCCGTCCGCGGACCGCAGGACAGCGTAGCGACAACGCGCTCCCGCTGGCAGGCCGTCGGCCTGCTGCTCTTCCCCGCCGGTGTCTGGCTGATCTCGGGCCCGTTCCTCTACCTCGTGGATAATCAGATCAAGGGTGAGCTACTCACGAACGTCACCGAGATCGTCTCCGGCATCCTGCGTGCCAACGACCACGCCATCCGTGTCAGCGGTAACACGATTATCTTCCCCAACGGCGACGCGGTTGGCGTGGCCGAAGCCTGCTCGGGCATCCGTTCGCTCTCGGCATGCGTGTTCGCCGGCGCCTTCCTCGGAGCGGTCTTCCTCGAAGGCGGCTTCCCTGGTGCGTTGCTCCGTCGCATCGCGATGATCGGCCTCGCTGGCCTCACGGCCATCCTGCTCAACATCGGGCGCAACACCTACCTCACCTTCCACGCGCTACACCAAGGCTCGAAGTCGCTCGAACGCGACTTCGCCGGCATCGAACATGGGCAGGCCGGATTCTCAGCGCTCGGCACCGTCCATGATTTGGCTGGCAATATCGCCATGGTCGCCGCCTTGATTATCCTCGCGGCCTTCATCCCGTTGCTCAACCGACTCGGACGACCCCGCGACAACCGACCTTCTGCATGAGAATCCTTTTCGTGACTCCCGAGCTGGCGCCCTGGTCCAAGGCCGGCGGACTAGGTGACGCCACCGTGGCGTTGGGCAAGGCCTTGGC
>CAINSX010000163.1 GCA_903853185.1 uncultured Opitutia bacterium | reverse complement strand
GGTTCCTGACAGGCCGCGAGGATGATGCCTTCAGCTTCATCAGGCCAGGTGAGCGCGAAGCCGAGGTCGCCGAAGCCATAATCATCGCCGGGCTTGCCGGAGATATGGACCTTCGCACCGGAGCCGAAGCCAGCGCCGAGGGCGCCGGAGCGGATTGCGGCCTGGGCGGCATCGCCCGATGTGACCACGGCATCGAAGTGTTCGGGTCCGAAGCCGAACTTCGCGAGGCGAACGATATTATCGGTGCCGGTCTTCGCCGAATTAGAAAGCACGACGACCTTGCCGCCGCTTTCACGGAAACGGCGCAGTGCTTCCGCAGCGTGAGGGTAGGCGACGTTGCCGTCGTGGAGCGTGCCGAACTGGTCGACGAGCAGGGCGCCGTATTGGCCGGCGATTTCCGAAAGTCCGGCGATGGGCGAAAGCGTGCTCATGCGAAGGTGATCTCATGGCCGAGGGAGCGCCAGGCCAGCCGGGCGGTGCCGGCGGCGGCTTCCTCGCTCCACGCAGGAATCTGCGACACGCCGAGCGCGGTCGCCCGCAGCCTCATCCAGGCCGCGCTACGCGAGCCACCGCCGGCGTGGCGGACGTTACGTAAGGTCGGGCAGCCGAGTTCGCGGAGCTTGGCGTAGCCCGTCTGCTCGACGCGGGCGAAGGCTTCATAGATGCCTTGGAGGAATTCGGCGTCGGACGCCGGCCGGGGGGTCAGGCGTGGCGCGAATTTCGCATCGGCAATCGGGAAGCGTTCGCCGACGGAGGGCAGGGGATAGTAATCGGTGCCGGTTGGCTTGGTGGGGTTGAGCGAAGATTCAAGGGCGACGAGTTGCTCCGTGGTGAAGCTTTGCAGCAACGTCTTACCGCCGCAGTTCGAGGCGCCGCCGGCCAACCAGGTGTCGCCAATACGGTGGCTGTAGATGCCGAGTTCGGGGGCGAAGATCGGGCGGTCGCTCAGGAGTTTGAGCACGATGGTGGAGCCGAGCGCGGTGGACGCTTCGCCAGGTTCCGTCGCGCCGCTGGCGAGGAAGGTCGCGCAGCCGTCGGTCGTTCCGGCCGCGATGGTGATCCCTTCGGGGATGCCGAGCGCGATGGCCGCCTGCGCGGAGACGTGACCGATCGGCGTGCCGACCGGAACGACTTCGGGGAGGAGGCCAGGAGAGAGTCCGAATCCGCGGAGCCAGTCCGGCCAGCAACGGCTGACTGGGTCGTAACCCGTCTTCAGGGCGTTATTCTCGTCGGTCTGCCAGTTTGTGGCGCCGAGGCAGCCGTTAATCCAATCGGCTTGGTGGAGGATGCAGTGTAGGCGTGGCAGCTTAGCCCATTCGAGGGCTCGGGCGGCCGGAGAAGTGGCGCCGTGGGCCGCGCTTTCGCGCGGGGCGAGCGTCTTGATCTTCGCGGCGAGGTCACCCGTGTCGGCGTCATCGTACATGCGGGCCGCGGCGAGCGGACGGTTGTGGTTGTCGACCGGTAGGATGGTTCCGGAGGTCGCGTCGACCGCGATGGCACGGGCAGTGGAAAGGTCGAGTTTCTGGCTGAGTTCGTCGAGGGCCGTGCGACAACCGTTCCACCAATCTTCAGGAGATTGTTCGCGGCGAGCTCCCGTGATCTTCGTCGCCGGAAGTGTTGCGGAGCCTAGCGCGAGAATCTTGCCGGAGGCATCGACGGCTACGGCGCGGACACCTGAGGTACCTAGGTCGAGTCCGATGACGAAGCCGTGCATTTCGGGGTTATGGGGAGGAAGGGGGCCTTGGGGCAAGAGTGGATGACAGATGACGGATGACAGATGGAAGTAACAGGGCACGAGATGAAGCGCCGAGGACGACGAGGTCTTGGGGCATACTAACCGCCATCCGCTAACCGCTTACCGCTCGTTACTTGGGATTCAGTTCATCCCAGCTCTTCAGTCCACAGGTCTTCAAGTAAGGTTCGGCCGCGGCTTTCCATCCGGGGGTGTCGGCGGCTTGGAGCAGATTCCAGATCGGACGTTTCTGGTCGGGCTCCGAGATGGTACCGGGTTTGTTGCTCCAGAGTCCGAAGCGTAGGCCGCCTTCCTTGGCGTGGTCGACTTGGCGATGATAGAGGAAGGCATCGACGGCATCGCCGAGGCGCATGACCTTTTCCCAGGCATAGGCGTAGGCCGCGGCCTGTTCCGTAAGTGCTTCGGGTCGCTGAGTGACGTCGAAGCCTTGTTCGGTGAAGCTGAGTCGGCGGGGTTTGCCGGCGTAGAGGAGTTCCGGCGTCGCCAGTTTCTTGGTGAGCACCTCGAGATTCTTGAACGTCACCTTCGGCGTGGCATCGTCGAACGTCACCTTGTCGAGCCAGGTGCGCGGGTCGCGGAGGTTGGTGGGGTAGGGATGGAAAGCCAGGTTCCAGTCGAAGTCGCCGCGTTCACGGGCACGCTTCGCGAACAGTTCGAGGAGCGTACGCCCTGGACAGGCCTGCAGCGTGTCCCGATTATTCTTTGCTGTCCAGTGGTGCTCCATCGAGAGATAGACGCGGGCGTTGGTCGAATGACGGCGAAGAGATCCCCAGGCGAGGCGAACCTGATCTTCGTATTGCGTGGCGACCTCCTCGACCGTCGCCGGTCCCATCTGATGCCACTCGTGATGGGAGTTCACTTCGTTGCTGATCACCCAGCCCCAGACGCGTCCATGCGAGGCGTCGGCCGAAGACCAACGGTGGGCGATGAAATCGGTGAGCGCCTTATAGCAGGCGCGGCCCTCCGGTGTGACCGTGTTGGCGGCCATCGTCGTACCTTTGATCGGGTCGGCCTTCGGGTGGATGGTCAGGTTACGAATGCGTTCGTTGGGCGAACGATAAGTGATGACGATGAGCGTCACCACGATGCCTTGGTCGCTCAGCGGCTTGATGTGCCGATCCATCGCCTCAACGTATTTCTCGTTGATGACAAAAGTGTAGCCGTCGGCCGAGGCCGTGAGCTGCCCGGGCTTGGCTTCCATTGCTGGCGCAAGCAGTCCACTGAGCGAGAGGTTGATACCCGCGTGATGGATGCCGAGTTCTAAGGCGTCGGGAATCATCTGCACTTGGATGCCCTTGGGGCTGCTCGGTGTCGGGTAGGCCGTAGGATTAGGAGCCGCAACCGCCATGGAGGACAGGCATAGGCAGGCAAGAAGCAGCGAGCGCATGAAGAGGGAGACAGGTTGGCTCAAGGAAGGTTTCAATCGTAAAGGTTGTCCATTGACCGATGCGTGCCCGTCTTCATTAATCCTCATAATTAATCCTCATAAACCCCATGCGCATCCTCGCACTTATCCTCTGTCTGGTCGGCGGCCTGTTGTCCGCTGCTCCGGTGAAGCAGCCCAACATCGTCTTCATCTTCTCCGACGATCATGCCTATCAGGCGATCAGCGCCTACGGCGACGCCCGTAAGCTGAACCAGACCCCGAACATCGACCGCATCGCCAAAGAAGGCATGCGCTTTGATCGTGCGCTCGTGACCAACTCGATCTGCGGACCGTGCCGCGCCGTGGTGTTGACGGGCAAGTACTCGCACTTGAACGGTTTCTATAACAACACGAACTCCGTCTTCAACGCCGCGCAGATGACCTTCCCGAAGCTCCTCCAGAAGGCGGGCTACCAGACTGCGATGGTCGGTAAGTGGCACCTAGGGAGCGACCCTACCGGCTTCGATTTCTGGCAGATCTTGCCGGGGCAAGGCGTCTATTATAATCCGCCCATGATCAATGCCCAGGGCACGGTAAAGACTCAGGGTTATGTGACCGAGATTATCACGGACCTCTCACTCGGCTGGTTGGACAAACGCGACAAGACCAAGCCGTTCCTTCTGATGTGTCAGCACAAGGCACCGCATCGCGAATGGGAACCCAATATCAAGGACCTCGGTTTCGACAAGGATCGCGTCTATCCCGAGCCGCCTTCCCTCTTTGATGATTATGCGAACCGCGCCAAGGCCGTCGGCGCCAATGATATGACGCTTGAGAAGACCATCACGGAAAAGGATATGAAGCTCGTCCGTCCGCCCCAGCTCGATGCCGAGCAGGCCGGCGTTTGGGATGCCTATTATGGCCCTCGCAACGAAGCCTATCGGAAGGCTGATCCGCAGGGTAAGGACCTGATTCGCTGGCGCTATCAGCGTTACATGCACGACTACCTCGCCACCGTGAAGTCGGTCGACGACAGCGTCGGTCGCGTGCTCAAGTATCTCGAGGATCAGGGCCTCGCGGAGAATACCATCGTCGTCTATGCTTCCGACCAGGGGTTCTATCTCGGAGAGCACGGCTGGTTCGATAAGCGCTGGATCTTTGAAGAGTCGATCCGTACGCCGTTGTTGGTGCGCTGGCCTGGAGTCACCCATTCTGGTTCGGTCAACAAGGACCTCGTCTCCAACGTCGATTTCGCTGAGACCTTCCTCGATGCGGCTGGCGTCGCCATCCCGACCGAGATGCAAGGCCGGAGCTTGAAGCCGATTCTCGCTGGCGCCACGCCTGCCGATTGGCGCAAGGAGTTCTATTATCACTACTACGAATACCCTCAGCCGCACCACGTCTCGCCGCACTACGGCATCGTCACCGGCCGTTACAAGCTGGTGCACTACTACGGCACGGGCCACGACGAGACGGATCTGTTCGACAGCGAGAAGGATCCGCTCGAGCTACGCAGTTATTTTGGACAGCCTGGCTATGAAGCCGTGCAGGTGGACCTCGAGTCGCGTCTGCAGAAACTCCGCGAAGACCTGAAGGTCCCTGTCGTCGATGACGAGTTTGCCACCGGCGAGAAGAAGCGAGCAGGGCAGGGTAAGGGCAAAGGCAAGGGCAAGGGTGCCAGCGCAGCCAAGGCCCCGGAGGCCAAGTAAGGCCTACTCTCCGACCTTCTTCGCGGCCTGCTTGCCCTTCGCCTTGCCTGCCTTGTCGGCGACGGGGTCGTAGGCCGGGTTGGTCGTCGGTAGTTGGGCGTCGACCGACTTCAGCCAAGCGTCGAGGCGCGTGCGTAAGGCCTTGGCGCGTTGCGGTTCGGAGGCGGCCAAGTCCTTCGTCTCGCTGACGTCATTGGCGAGGTCGTAGAGTTCGTCGCGACCGTCTTCGTAGAAGTGCACCAGACGGAAGTCTCCGCTACGGATGGCGCTATAGGGCGTGGCGCCCCCGGGGTGATAGTGCGGGTAGTGCCAGAAGATCGCGTCGCGATCGGGCTTGGCGCCGGACTTCAGGAGCGGGGCGAGGCTGATGCCGTCGACGACGGACTGAAGCGGCTTCACGCCCGTCATCTCGAGCAGCGTCGGGTAGAGGTCAGGCGTGATGGCCGGAAACGCTTCAACCACGCCGGCCTTGGTTACGCCAGGCCAGAAGACGATGAGCGGGACGCGGACGCCGCCTTCGTAGGCCGAGCCCTTGCCGGCGCGGAGCGGGGAGTTGTCAGTCGTCGGCAATAGGCCGCCATTATCGGTCGTGAAGATGATGATCGTATTATCCTCGAGCTTCAGGCGCTTGAGCGCGGCACGGATGGTGCCAAGCGCATCGTCGACGCTCGTGACGAGGGCGGCGTAGGTCGCGTTCTTCTGCTTCAGGTCGGCGACTTTCTCGGCCTTGTCCTTGAACTTCGCGATGACCTCAGGTTTTCCTGCAATCGGTTGGTGGACGGCGTAATGGGGGAGGTAGATAAAGAACGGCTTTTCCTTATTGGCTTCGATGAACTTCACCGCCTCGCTGGCTTCGCGATCGGTGAGGAACTCGCCGGGCGGTCCGTCCTTCAGGGTCGGGATGCCGTAGGGCGAGACGTAGCGAGGGGGCTGGCCGCGATGGTAGCCGCCGATGTTCACGTCGAAGCCATGCTTGTCGGGATAGTAGGCTTCATCGCCATCCTTGAGTCCAGGCGTCAGGTGCCACTTGCCGATGCTGGCGGTCGCGTAGCCGGCCGACTTGAATTGTTCGGCGATGGTAATTTCCTCGAAGGGCAAGAACTTCTGCCAGTCGGGAATCTGGAGCTTCGCCTTCGGGCGTTCATGGCCGGTAATCCAGTCGGTGAGGTGGAGTCGCGCCGGATACTTTCCGGTCATCAGCGCGGCGCGGGTAGGGGAGCAGACCGTGCAGGCCGAATACCCGTTGGAGAAGCGGACGCCTTCCTTGGCGAGTTGGTCAACATGAGGTGTCTCGTAGAAGCGGCTACCGTAGCAGGAGAGGTCGGTCTGGCCCATGTCATCGACTAGAATGACGATGACATTCGGGTGACGGACTGGGGTGGTTTCGGCGGCGAGCAGGCCGGAGAGAGTGAGCAGGGTGACAAAAAGGGGGCGGAGCATGCGGTTTGGCGTTATGGCGGAGCAAATACGGCGGGCAACGTATCTCAAGGGCAATAGGGTGAAAACCTTCGTGCCGGGGGAAATTGGGTTTGTCAGAAAAGGATTATCTCGCATCTTTATAAGAGGTTTTACCCCTACTCACTGATCTTATGTCGAAATTGTTCTCCCTCCTTTCACTCCTGTTGCTGTCGGCTTCGGCCTTCGGTGCCGGCGCCGTCGGCAAGATGCAAGGTGCCGCCGTCGCCGTAGAGGCCACCGACGAGCGCATGAGTATTGCCGCTGGCAAGATCGGCTGGAGCCTCGCCAAGGCCAAGGAAGCCGCCGCCAAGGATCGTGACCTGCACGTCTCCGCCGACAACCGACTTTTCTACGCCTGCAAGATGGTGGCACCCATTGGTTCACTGCCGGGCGCTGCCTCGGCCTTCCTGACTGGACCGGACACCTCTACTTTCACGGGCACCCCGCCCACGGTTAACGCCACGAGCGCTTTCCAGCTGCATAGCCGCCTGGGCGCCTCGAAGGTCCTTTACCTCGACTTCAATGGCCACACCACCCCCGCAGGTGTGGGAGGTTGGAGTGGCACTGCGATTGTGACGCCGGCCTTCCAGCTTACTGGTACCACCTCTCCGACCGACCAGCTCAACCTTAATGCCATTCGCGATATCTGGCTCCATGTCGCCGAAGACTTCTCCGCCTGGGATATCGACGTCACCACGGAGCAGCCGCCGACGACCGCTCGCGGCCAGCGTTGCGTGATCGGTGGTAGCGTCATGACTTGGTTGGGCGTCTCCGGCGTCATGGGCGTGGCGCACGTCGGTTCCTTCGGTGGCGCAATCAACGGAAACGACGATAATAACTTCGTCTTCATCGACAATAACTACCCCTCGATGAAGCCCACGACCTCCAACGTCGAGGTCACCATCCTTTGCGTAGCCCATGAGGTCGGCCACACCGTTGGCCTTCAGCACTGGGGCGAGACCGCCTCGGGTACCGGCCTGTCTTACACCGGCGGTCATACCGTCACCGGACACACGGGCATCACTTCCGTATGTCCGATCATGGGCAACAGCGGCTTGGTCGGCTGGCCTTCCGCCTGTAATCTCAACCAGTGGTCCAAAGGGGATTACCCCTTCTCCAATATCGTCCAGGACGACATCGCGACTATCTCTACCTTCGCCTCTAAGGTCGCTGACGATCATGGCAACACCCTCGCCACTGCGACGGTCGTCTCCGGCACCAGTATCGCCGGTGGCGGAATTATCTCGGACAGCTCCGATGTCGACTTGATGAAGATCACCGCGGGTGTTGGCGCCTTGACGCTGACCGTCACGCCTCACCTCAAATACCGTAACTACAACGGTAACCTGAAAGTCGGTCTGTCCTTGCTCAATGCCAGCGGAACCGCCGTCGCTGGTTCTTATTCGTTGAGTGGCATGGGCGCGACGCTGACCTATGCCATCCCGACCGGAGGTACCTATTATATTAAGGTGAACGGGCTTGGTTATGATCCCACCAAGGGGACGAGTCAGGTTCCGACCAATACCGGCGTCACCGGAACGATCATCGGAACCACCGCCGGTTTCACGAACTACGGTTCGCTCGGTCGTTACGGCATCACCGGCACCTGGCAGCAGCTGATGCAGGCTCCCACCGCGCGTATCACTTCCGATCGCACGGGTGGCGTTCGCCCCGTTGCCGTCGCCTTCGACGGTCGTACGTCTACTGACCCTGACGGCGTCGTCGCCGGCTATAGCTGGAATTTCGGTGATGCCGCTTCGGGCACGGCCAATACGTCCACCTTGGCCAATCCTGTTCACACCTATTCGTCTCCTGGCACCTTCACCGCCTCGCTCACCGTCACGGATAATCAGGGTAATCCATCTGCTGTCGCGACCAAGGTGATCACCGTCACCGGTGCTGCTCTGCCGAACGCAGTACACGTGGCCTCCATGGCTGGATCGTGGGTCAAGGCGACGAACGTCGAAGTGGCGGGTACCGCCGTCATTCAGGTCGTCAATCAATACGGCCAGCCGCTCCAGTCGGCGTCCGTCTATGTTCGTGTGACAGGTTCCGTGACGGGCTCGGCCGCCGCCAAGACCGACGTCAATGGCTACGTGACGATCCAGATGCCTAAGCAGCGTGCGACCAACTCGGCGACCTACACCTTCTCGGTGACCAGCGTGGTCTACCCGGCCTACACGTATGACGTGCTGGCGAATCTCCCGACGCCTGCATCGGTTACGATTTCGCGCTAAGTTCGTCTTTGACGGTTACGAAAAGGTGGCCGCAAGGCCGCCTGCTTTGTGCCCGTACGCGTTCGCCGCTCAGGCCAGCACGCCTTTGACGACGCGGGCTTCTTCGACGCCGGTGAGCTTCACGTTGAGGCCGCGGAACTTGTAAGTGAAGCGCTCGTGATCGATGCCCATACAATGGAGGATAGTCGCGTGCAGGTCGCGGAGGTGCACACCATCCTTGGCGATATTGTAGGCGAATTCATCGGTCACCCCGTATTCGAAGCCAGGTTTGATACCGCCACCGGCGAGGAAGACCGAGAAGCATCGGCCGTGGTGGTCGCGTCCGCTGGCTGGGTTGCCGAAGCCGCCTTGGGTGAAAGCGGTGCGGCCGAATTCCGTGGCGAAGATGACCAGGGTGTCCTCGAGTAACCCTCGGGCCTTAAGGTCTTTGATGAGGGCGGCGGTGGGTTGGTCGATGTCGTGACACTGGTTGGGGAGCTGACGGGACAGGGCGACGTGCTGATCCCAGCCGCGATGGAACAGTTGGACGAAGCGGACGTCGCGTTCGAGGAGCCGACGCGCGAGCAGGCAGTTGGCGGCGTAGGATCCGGGGCGGGTCACCTCGGGTCCGTAGGAATCTAGGGTGGCTTTGGATTCCTGAGAGATGTCGGCTAGCTCGGGGACCGAGGTCTGCATGCGGAAGGCCATCTCATAAGCCTTGATGCGGGTGATCGTCTCTGGGTCGCCCAGTTCGCGGGCGCGTTCCTCGTTGAGTGTCGCCAGGTCGTCCAGCAGCTCGCGTCGCTGGGCGCCGTCGACGGTCGGAGGGTTCTGGAGGTAGAGCACCGGATTGGCGCCTGGCCGCAGGCCGACCCCTTGGTGATTGGAGGGGAGGAAGCCGCTACCCCAGAGACGGGAGAAGACCGGCTGTCCCGGATTCTTGCCGGTGCCCTGGGAGACCATGGCGATGAACGCAGGCAGGTTGGCGTTCTCAGTGCCGAGCCCATAGCTCGCCCAGGCGCCCATGCTGGCATAGCCTGGCTGCTGATTGCCGGTGTTCAGGAACGTGATTGCCGGGTCATGGTTAATCGCCTCGGTGTTCAGGGTCTTGATAATGCAAATATCATCCGCAATGGTCTGGATGTGCGGGAGGAGGTTGCTGATCCAAGTGCCATGTTTGCCGCAGGCTTTGCCGTCCATGAGCGGTGGGCGGACCGGGTAGCCCTTCTGTCCGGACGTCATGCCAGTGAGACGCTGGGTGCCTTTGATGGAGGGAGGTAGGTCTTTGCCGGCAAACTCGTGCAAGGCGGGCTTATCGTCGAACAGGTCGACGTGGGACATGCCGCCGGACTGGAAGAGGCAGAGGACGCGTTTGGCCTTCGGGGCGAAATGCGGAAGCCCCGCCAGGCCACCTTCGCGGGTCTTCGTGCCGGCAGCTAGCAGCTCGGGGAAGAGCATCGAGCCGAGGGCGAGGCCGCCGACGCCGCGGGCGGACTGCCCGATGAAGGTTCGGCGGGTGAGATGATTCTGAAACTCGTGTTGCGGATGCATGGCTTTAGTTGCGGGTCACGGTTTCGCTGAGATTGAGGATGAGGGTGGCTACTTGCATCCAAGCGGCGTGCTCAGCGGCCGGAATCGTGCTGTCGCGCAGGGATTCGCCGGGACTGAGGACTTTAACCGCACGCTCGTTGTCCGCAGTATAGCGGGCCCGCTCGCGGGCGAGGGCCTTGAGGATGACGGCCTGTTCTTTATCCGAGGGGGGGCGGGAGATCGCTTCGAGGAAAGCCCAGCGGAGGCGGGCCGTGTCATTGGTGCTCTGGTGGATGATGCGTTGGGCGAAGCCGCGGGCGGCCTCGACGAATTGGACGTCATTCAGCGTGACGAGCGCCTGGAGCGGGGTCGTGGTATTGCTGCGGCTGATGGTGCAGATCTCGCGATTGGGCGCATCAAACGTGACCATGTTGGCCGGCGGGGCGGTGCGTTTCCAATAAGTATACATGGACCGGCGATAGAGTTTTTCGCCGTGGTCTTGGACGAAGACCTGGGAGGTCGCTGGGGAGCTGCCGTAGTGGCTGACTTCGCGCCAGAGGTCGAAGGGGGAGTAAGGATTCACGCTTGGGCCGCCGAGCTGGGGGACGAGCAGGCCGCCGGCCTGTAGGGCTTGGTCACGGATGAGTTCAGCTTGCAAGCGGAAGCGCGGACCGCGGGAAAGGAGGCGATTGGCGGGGTCCTTTTCCAAAACCTCAGCCGAGGTGCGCGACGTCTGGCGATAGGTCGACGAAGTTACGATCTGCTTGATAAGTCCCTTGAGATTCCATCCTGATTCGACGAAGTCGACCGAGAGGGTGTCGAGCAGCTCGGGGTGGCTGGGCCACTGGCCCTGGAAGCCGAAGTCCGAGGCGGTCGTCACGATGCCGGCACCGAAGAGGAGTTTCCAGACACGATTGACGGCGACCCGAGCCGTCAGCGGATTTTCCTTCATGACGAGCCACTGGGCGAGTCCGAGGCGATTGGCGGGTGTGCCGGCGGGGAGGGCAGGCAGCTTGCTCGGCGTACCGGCTTCGACTTTCACCGTGGGTTGGGAGTAGTCGCCGCGGTTCAGGATGAACGTCTCACGCGGTTTGGCGGAGAGGTTCATCACCATCGTTGACTGGGGTTCCGTGAGGCTCTTGGCGCGCTCTTGGGCGTTGGCTAGGTCCGTGCGGACGGCTTTCATCTCGTCGGAGTGCTTGGCGCAATAGGCCCAGAGGGCCTGCTGCTGCTCTCCGGTGCGTTCCGTCGGCTTGGTCGCCAGGATGCGTAGGACGAACTCCGGCAGGTCGGTGCCGTCGTCGTGGCCGGTGAAGGCGAAGAGTTCGCCCTCGCTGGGAGCGCCGCCCATCTTGTTTCCGAAATAGATCTGCGTGGTGAGGTAGGGCTGGTCTTTCGCGGTGATCGGCGTGGCGAACGTCACCGTGAGGTGGTGCGTTCCGGTGTCCGCCGG
>CAINSX010000162.1 GCA_903853185.1 uncultured Opitutia bacterium | reverse complement strand
GACCGCGATCTCGAGGCGATCTTTGCTCATGCGGGGGCTCCTTCCGATTGGACGAGGATGGCGCGACGATAATGGCCGTCCTCGGCCATCAGCTGCTCGTGGGTGCCTCTCTGCACGAGCTTTCCGTGCTCGAGGACTAGGATCTGGTCGGCGCGGCGGAGGGTGCTGAGGCGGTGGGCGACGATGAAGGTCGTGCGACCGACCATGGCGGCTTCCATCGCCTCCATGATTTCCTTCTCGGTCTCCGGGTCGATGGCCGAGGTCGGGTCGTCGAGCAGTAGGACCGTTGGTTCCAGCAACAGCGCGCGGGCGATCGCGATGCGCTGGCGCTGGCCGCCGGAGAGGTTGACGCCGCCCTCGCCGAGGAAGGTCTCGTAGCCTTCGGGCAACGCCATGATGAAAGCATGGGCACCGGCGATGCGGGCGGCGCGTTCGATGCGCTCCTGCGTGGCGTCGGGATGGCCGAAGGCGATATTGGCGGCAATCGTGTTCGAGAAGAGGAAGTTCTCTTGGAAGACCATGCCCACCTGCCGACGGAGTTCCTGGAGCGGTAGCGCCCGGATGTCATGCCCATCGAGGGTCACCCGTCCGGAGCGCGGGTCGTAAAAGCGGGGGATCAGCGAGAGCAGGGCGGACTTGCCCGCACCGGTGGCGCCGGCGATGGCGATCCGTTGGCCGGGTTCGGCGGCGAACGAGAGCTCGCGTAGTACCGTCGCGTTCTCTTGGTACTCGAAGCTGACGTTCTCGAACGCGACGCGACCGAGGAAGCGTCCGGGCGACGAGGCGCCAGGTTCAGTCGCCACTCCTGGATCGGTGTCGAGGATCTCGAAGATGCGCTTGGCGCCGGCGAGCGAGACTTGGGCATTATCGACCACCGAGGCGAGGGTGGTCACCTGAGCGGAGAACTGTTGCAGCAGGCCCGCGAAGGCCACCAGGCCAGTGCCTAAGGCGATTTCACCGCGGGCGACCATCCAACCCCCGTAGCCGACGAGGATGGCCATGGAGAGGCGATTGAGGCCGTCGATGACGGGCCAGAAGAGGGCGATTTCGCCGAAGACCTTACGCTTCTGCACGCGGATGTCCTCGCTCCAGCCCGCGAAACGGCCCATCACGCGTGATTCGAGGGCGAAGCCTTTGACGACTTGGATGCCTTGCACGTTCTCTGAGAATCCGAGGACCATGCGGTCCATCAGGTCGCGGTTCTCCTCGTAGGCCGGGCGCACCTTACGTGAGAAGCGGATCGCGAACCAGATCTGGAACGGCAACACCGAGAGGCAGGCGAGCGTCAGGCGCCAGTCGGTACGCAGCATGTAGACCGAGCAGGCGACCAGGGTGATGGTGATGATCGCAAGCTGGAGGATCACGCCTTCGATGAAGAGCCGGATGGCGTGCGCGTCGGAGGTGACGCGGTTGATGATCGAGCCGCTGGCGTTGGAGTCGAAGAAGCGGAAGCTTAGCTGTTGGAGCTTGGCGAAGACCTGTGAGCGCAGGTTGACGACGATCCGACCGTGGAGGAAGCGCACGGAAACCAAACCGAAGACGTAGGAAATCGTGGCGCGGAGGAGCGCGGCGACGAGGATGCCGGCGCCGAGCCAGACGAAGACTGCCTTGTCGGAGGCGTCGGCCGGGACGAAGAAGGGTAGGTGCGGCGCGGGGACCGTGCGGTCGGCGCAGTGGCGGACGAAGTCGATGCCGACGCCGGCGAGGGCGATGACGGCGACGGTCAGGAAGACTACGGCCAGCTGCAAGCCGAGCAGCTGCAGGCAGTCCGACCGATACGACCAGGCGATGCGCAGTAACCGCCGCAGCGTGGCGTCACGGCTGGCGGCGGTCGAAGGGTCGGAGGCGGCGGGCATGCGCGTCAGGGCGCAGGCGGGCTTAGCGAATCATCTGGCCTTCCCGCGAAGCCTTCTTGCGGAATTCCGCGAGGATGCTGGCGGTGATGGGGCCGGGCTTGCCGGTGCCGATCTTACGGGCATCGACTTCGATGACGGGGATGACTTCCGCGGCGGTGCCGGTGAGGAAGCACTCGTCGGCGTTCCAGACGTCGTAGCGCGTGATGTTCGTCTCGACGGTAGGGATCTTGAGGGCGGCGGCGATCTCGAGGGCGACCTGGCGGGTGATGCCGACGAGAGCACCGGCGTGGGAGGCCGGGGTGATGAGGCGTCCCTTATGGATGAGGAAGACGTTATCGCCGCTGCACTCGGAGACGTAGCCCTGTTCGTTGAGCATGAGGCACTCGTGGAAGCCGTGCTGCTGGGCTTCCATCTTGGCCATGATGTTGTTCAGGTAGTTGAGGGACTTGATCATCGGCGGTAGGGCGGCCGGGCTGACGCGGCGCGTCGGCGCGGTGATGATGCGCATGCCCGTGGTGTAGAGTTCCTCGGGGTAGAGCTTGATGGTGTCGGCGATGCAGACGATCGACGGGGTGGGGCAGTTCTTCGGCGAGAGGCCGAGGTCGCCGAAGCCGCGGGAGACCACGAGGCGGATGTAGCCGTCGGTCAGGTTGTTGCGGCGGCAGGATTCGCAGACGATCTCAGCGATCTCCTTGCGGGACCAAGGCATCTCGAGGCAGAGGGCCTTGGCGGACATCTCGAGGCGCTCAAGGTGTTCGTCTAGGCGGAAGACGCACCCCTGGTAGAGGCGGATGCCTTCGAAGATGCCGTCACCATAGAGGAAGCCATGGTCGAAGACCGAAATCTTGGCCTCGGCCTTGGGGTAGAACTTGCCGTCGATGTAGACTTCCATGGTGGTGAAAAGGCCAAGTTGGCGGGTGAGGGCAGGTTTTTCCAGCCCGAAAGGCCCTTTAAGGGCGGCAATCTCCTCGTTCAGGCCGCTTCGCGGACCGTCAGGCGGAATTTACCCGAATCCTCGGGGGCGATCAGACCGATGGACTCAGCGGTGACGGAGGCTCCCAAGAGGCGGCCGAGTTCGGTCGTCAGCTTAGCTTGGGCCGACGTCAGGGCGTCGCCTTCGGATTCGGGCAGTAGGAAAAGGTGGGCCGAGCCGTCAGGCTTCTGGCGAAGCTGGTAGTGGGCGACGCCTTTGATGCCGCTGAAAACTTGGTCGATCATGCGCGTGGTCAGGGTGCGGCCATCGGCACCGCGCAGAGCGTCTCGCTTACGTCCATGCACGCGATAACCTTCCGGGGTGTGCTCGACGAAGTCGCCGATCTCGTAACGCAGGAGGGGGAGATAGGGATTCGTGAGCGTCGTGACGAGGAGTTCGCCGATGCCTTCGGCTGCGGTACTTTCGAGTATCGCCGTCTCCTCGCTGGGAAGCATCACGCCATCATGCTCGACGAGCAGGTGTCCCGTCTCGCTGGACCCGTAGAGATTGATGACCGGCACGCCGAAGACGCGTTCCATGATGGCGCGATGGACGACGCTGGTGTATTCGTAACTCGTCAGGATGAAACGCAGCGAAGGGAACTGCAGACCGTGGCGCTCGCAGTGAAGGGCGAACCAGGCGCCGTGCACCGGGTCGACGTCGAGGAAGGCCGGCGCCCAGTCGGCGACTTCCTTGGCCATGCCGGCGAGTTTCTCTTTGCCGAGCGTGAATGGGATACGCGCCTGATTGACGTAGAGACTGTCGCCGAGCGTGCGTTGTTCGAGGTTAAGCCAGCGGTTGAAGCAGCTGACCCCACTGCAGCCCGGCGTCGTGAGGACGGCGCGTCGCAGGGAAGGATTCGCTCCGAAAAGGTCGGCGAGGAAGGGGTTACGCACCAAGGCGCGGCGTTCCTGTTCCGCCCACCAGGTCTTTCCGAAGACGACGCGGACGCTGGCGCCGGAGGTGCCCGAGGTGCTTTCCTCTTCGATCAGGCCGTGGGCGAGCAGAGCCTTGAGGTCCATGCCGTCAGGCAGGAATCCTTCGGGCGAATGTTCGCGGAGCTGGCTTTTGGTGATCCGTGGTAGGTGGGTGAGCCGCGAAGAGGGGAGGGCGAACGCAGCCTGCCATTCCGTCGTGGCGTAGAAGGGCACCGTCAACGTCTGCCGGATAGCTGATTCCAGGCAGGCCGCACCGTCGCGAGACAGGGCGGAAGGCATGGATGAGTTCGACATGCTTTCATCGTGGCAGGCTTTTCTTGGAAAGCAAAGCGATGGGGTCTTTTAACGGCGGATTAGTGCCATATAGCGGTATTCGTCCTCGTGGGGGAACTATCATGATTGAACGAGGTCTTTTCTCTTCATAACACCCCTCATGCGATACCCCCGTCGTTCTTTCCTGCGTAAGGCTGCCGTCGCCGCCCTTGGTTTCACGATCATCCCGCGTCACGTGCTTGGCCGCGGCTTCATCCCTCCGAGCGAGACCCTGAATCACGTCATCGTCGGTTGCGGGGGTATCTCCGCGATGCACTCCGAGCCGCGTATGACCGGCAAGAACCGCATCATCGGCATCTGTGACGTCGACTCCCAGCACATGCAGAAGAAGTTCGATCGCATCAAGCTGGCCGGCGGCGGTACGCCGATGATGGCCGAAGATTTTCGCGAAGTGATCGCGATGTCGGATGCCGATGTCGTCCACGTCTGCACGCCGCCTCACTGGCATGGCGTCATCGCGGCCATGGCCGCCCGTCGCGGTAAGGCCGTCTGGTGCGAGAAGCCCATGACGCGCACAATCGGCGAAGGCATCGCCCTGAGTCGCGTGGTGCAGCAGGCCGGCGTGCCCTTCCGTGTGAACACCTGGTTCCGCCTCAACCGCACCAACTATTACGGCGTCGGCCCGGCCCGCGAGATCAAGCGCGTCATCGCCAGCGGCGTTCTTGGTGGCCCGCTCACCGTGCGTCTCGCGCCCGTCGGCGGTATCGCCTGGAAGGTGAACCTCTGGACCGGCAAGCCCGACCTCAAGCCCGAGCCGGTTCCTGCCCACCTCAACTGGGATATGTACTGCGGCCCTTCGCAGCTGATTCCTTATCACCCGCACCGCTGCCATGGTTCCTTCCGCGGTTATTGGAACTTTGACCAAGGGGGTCTCGGCGACATGGGTCAGCACTTCCTCGATCCGGTGCAGTACTTCCTCGGTAAGGATAATGAATCGCCCGTCACCGTCGAATGCGATGCGCCCGCTCAGGACGCCATGGCCTGCGGCGTCTGGAAGACCGTCACGATGACCTATAAGGACGGCACCCGCATCATCCTGGAATCCGAACTCGCCGAGCGTAACCCCGAGAACCCTTTCCTTGAAGGCCCGAACGGCAAACTTTTCGCTGGCATGCGTTGCAGTCGCCCTGAGCTGCTCGCCAAGGCCGCCGAGTTCCCGCTTCCGGAATATCAGGAAGATGATTTCGATGCGTGTGCGCGCGAAAAGCGCCCGTTTGGCTACGGCGTCGGCGAAGCCTTCCGCAGCTCGACACTCGTCAACCTCGCCGCCTTGTGCGTCCGCCTCGGCCGTAAGCTGAAGTTCAAGTCCGACGCCAGCGGCTTCATCGACGACGACCAGGCCAACCATCTCCATTCTCCGGCCATGCGCGGCAACTGGTCCATCTGAGCCCACCCTGATCCTTACGACTATGAAGCATCTTTCGCTCTTCCTCGCCTGCGCCGCCTGCCTCGTCGGTTCGGCTGCAGAGGCGCCGTCCGACGCCACCTTCGCTGACCTCGCCGTCGCTGAGAAGCGCCTTGCCGCCCAGCAGGCGATCTTCGATCACTCCCGTTCGTTCGCCAAGGCTTCGCCTGAGGCCAAGGCTTGGTTTGATCGCGTCCGCGCGGCTGCCAAGGCTTCCGAGAATCCCGAAGTCCAGGCCGCGTTCGGCCAGGTCCTGCTCCTCGATCCCGCTTACAAGCCGCTGCTGCCGCTCAATCCCAAGCAACCTAACGAGTATGAGGCGCCAGATGGCACCACGCCGGAAACCAAACTTGCTCAGCTGGAGCGTTTGCTCGACCAGCGTCGTTCTCCGAAGGAATACCCGCTGACCAACGATGAACTCATCGCGCTCACGAAGAATGAGGATTTCGCCACCGCCCAGCGCGCCAACCGACTGCTCCGCCGTATCAGCCCCACCGCCGCTGCCCCGATCCTTTGGGAACGTCTGGCGAAATTAACGCAGCGTTCGCAGGTCCAGGAGGTCGAAGACGAGATCCTGCGCCTTCCTTCCTCCATCGCCAGTAAGCTCCTGCCTGTCGACCCGTCAGGCATGTCGCTCGCGGCCAAGGGAGCCTGGGCCCGCATCGCCGCCGCCCGGATCAACGGCTATGGTAAGAGCCGCCGACTCGCGATCAAGGCAGCGATGCTACCGTTACTCAAAGGCCCGGCCAACGAACTGACCGAAGCCGCTTGGGCCTCCGTGCCGCGTTTATTCTCCGAAGCTGACCGCGCCGCGTTGACCGAAGCCTCGCAGGGGCTTTCCGAACGCATCGCGCCCAAGGCGAAGGCTGCGCTCGACGCCCTTACGACCAAGTAATCTCCCTGACGCTTGTCGCTTGCCGAGAGGCGGGCGGGGGATTGCTATGTCTCCATGGCGCCTGTCGCAAATAAGGAAGACTCTCCGAACCTAATCCTCGCCGGATTCATGGGCACGGGGAAGTCCGCGCTCGGACGCCAGCTGGCCAAGCGCTGGCGCCGTCGTTTCTACGACACCGACGAACTGGTCGAGAAGCTGGCCGGCGTTTCGATCGCCGACATCTTCGCCGAGCACGGCGAGGAGCATTTCCGCGCCCTCGAGCGCCAGGTTGTCGAAAGCCTGCTGCCGGAAAACGGCGCGGTCATCGCGTGCGGCGGCGGCCTCGTCGTCCCGCCGGGCATGGGCGAGCTCGTCCGTTCCAAGGGCATCGTCGTCACGCTCTTCGCTTCGGTCGACACCATCCTGCGTCGTACCGCCGGCAACTCGCGTCGGCCGCTCCTCAAGGGCGACGATCCCGAGGCCAAGATCCGCGACCTCATGAAGAAGCGCGAGCAGGCCTACATGAAGGCCGGCATCGCCGTGTATACCGACGGGCGTTCGCTGCAGCAGCTCTGCGTGATCGTCGAACGCGTCTACGAGCGCGAAGCCCGCGCGCTGCTCAAGTCGCGCCCGAAGCCGGAATAGCCGCGAACGCGTCGCCGGTCGGCGGCTGGTCGCGGAATAACTTCACCACCTCGAGGAATTCGGCGCGGTCGGCCGCGAAGGCTCCGAGGCTGGCGAGGTGGGGTGTGGGCACCTGGCAGTCGATGAGGAAGTAGCCGCAGGCCTGCAGGCGGGCGACGAGCGTCGCGAAACCGACCTTCGAGGCGTCGGCTTTAAGGTGGAACATCGATTCGCCATGGAAAAGACGACCGAGCGCGACGCCGTAGAGCCCACCGACGAGCTGGCCTTCCCAGCTGACCTCGACGCTATGCGCGATGCCGAGGCGGTGGAGTTCGCAGTAGGCCGCAATCATCTCCTCCGTGATCCACGTCCCGTCCTGGCCGGGGCGGGGGACTTCGGAGCAGCGGCGCATCACCGTCTCGAACTGCTGGTCAAAGGTGACCGCCCAGCCCTTTTTGCGCATCGTCTTCTTCAGGCTGTCCGTCAGCCGGAAGTCGGCCGGCCGCATCACGAAGCGCGGGTCCGGGCACCACCACTTCACCGGTTCACCAGTGGAATACCAAGGAAAAATCCCGGCCCGGTAGGCCGCGATCAGATGAGGCGCGTCCAGCTTCCCGCCGCGAGCCAAGGGCGCGCGAGCGGGGGCTTTCGACGGATCGCCACGATTCCATTCCTGCATCGCCGATACCTTCGGCGAGACGGGAACGGCGGGCAAGGTTAGTCCTTGGTGATGTTGTAGACCGACGGAATCGAGATACCGAGCTCAGCGGCGATCTCGCGGACCGGGGCGCCTTTCTTGCGCATGTTCTGGGCCTTGGAGCGCATGCTGTCCGAGATCTGGGCGCGGGCGCGATTCGGGCGGGAGAGTAGCTTGATGAGGCGCTTGGCCAACTCGGGCTTCGAGAGGCTGGCGACTTCGCGTTCGATCAGCGACTGGCGTTCGCTGTGTTCGTCTTCCCAGGTCTGCACGGCGAGGTCGCGGGCCTTGGAGAGGGCGGCGCGGACGTAGGCGTCCTTCGAAGTGAAGGAGGAGGGATCGAGGTCGATTTTCATAGAGTTATGGTCGGCGGGCTTTTTTGAATTGAGCACTGCTTACCCCCTCAACCTTTTATTATAATCCGAATTGTCAAACTTTGGTAAAAGTTTCTTTACCCTATTCCATTATACGGAACGTCGTTTTATTCCTATTTGCTCCAGTCGAGCATGCGGCGGAGCGGAACCTCGGCGGCGACGCGGATGCTCTCTTCCATCAGGATCTCTGGCGAGCCATCGCGCAGGCAATCACGCACTTTTGCTAGCGTATTCATCTTCATGAACTTGCAATCGTTGCAGGAGCAGCGGTCCGTCGGCGCGGCTACGAAGGTCTTTCCGGGCACTTCTTTACGTAGGCGGTGGATCATCCCAGATTCCGTAGTAATGATGATGGTGTCAGCCGTCTGTTGTTTGCACCAGCCGACCATCATTTCGGTCGAGCAGACCATGTCGGCCATCTCGCGCACGGCTTCGGTACATTCAGGATGGGCCACGATAGGCGCGCCAGGGTATGCGGCCTTGGTGCGGAGCAGGGCGCCCGGCGTGAACTGCACGTGGGCGTAGCAGTTGCCCGGCCAGAGCTGCATCGAGCGTCCGGTCTTGCCGGACACCCAGCGGCCAAGGTTCTGGTCGGGGACGAAGAGGATGTTCCGATCAGCGGGCACGCGGTTGACGATCTTCGAAGCGTTGCCGCTCGTCACGATGACGTCGCTGATCGCCTTCACCGCCGCGCTGCAGTTGATGTACGCGACGACGTAAAGGGAAGGGTCGGCGGCTTTCGCGGCGGCGAGCTTCGAGGCGGGACAGGAGTCGGCCAGCGAGCAGCCGGCGGCCATGTCGGGCAAGAGCACGCGGCGCGTCGGATTCACGATCTTGGCCGTCTCGGCCATGAAGTGCACGCCGCAGAACACGATCGTCGACTGCTTCGCCTCGGCGGCCTTGTAGGCGAGGCCGAGCGAGTCACCGACGAAATCGGCGACGTTCTGGATGTCCTCGCACTGGTAGTTGTGCGCGAGGATGATGGCGTCCTTGGCCTTTTTGAGGGCGATGACTTCTTTCTGCAGGTCGGACAGCGGCGTGCCACCGAGGGGCAGGGGAGGGAAGACGGAAGCGGAGGGATAGGGGATCATGGGCGGGCGGCCTTGCGCTTCTGGCAACGTTCGCAGAGCGCGGTGACCTGGAGTTTCTGGGAGATGGGACGCATGCCGTGCTTGGCGGCGACGGCCTTGCCGTACCACTCCATGAACGGGGCTTCGACTTCGACAATCGTCTCGCAGCTTTCGCAGATGAGCTGCGCGCGGAAGGTCGCGCTGCCGGCTTCGGCGAGGTAGTACTTGTGGTCGCGGCCGACATCGACCTCGCGGATCACGCTGCTGCCGATGAGCAGGGGAATGGCGCGGTAGATCGTCGCACGGGAAACGCTGCGGTCGAGGGAGCGGGCCTTCTTGAGCAGGTCTTCGGCGGTGTAGTGGCCCTGGATGGTCCGGGCGCCCTCGAAGACCGCCATCCGCTGGCGGGTGGCACGCAGGCCTTGCTGGGCGATGAAGGCCCGGAAGGCTCCGGATTGCTCCGGCGATTCACTGGCAAGAGGCTTGGGCATGCCGATTTGAGACAGTTTTGATACTGAAACCCCCTCGCGTCAATAAGGGACGCGTCATTGACACCGGGCCTCCCGACCCCTTCATTTACCCCCTTTTCCCAAAGGGAAAGGCCCTTCACCTGATGTATCACAATACGGACGATCTTCGCATTCGCAGCCAGCACCCCCTGCTGACTCCCGCCCTCGTGCTCCAGGATCTCCCTGCGTCCGAGAAGGCCACGGAGGTCGTGACGACCGCCCGTAAGGACGCCGCCAAGGTCATTTCCGGTCAGGACGACCGCCTGATGGTCATCGTCGGCCCCTGTTCGGTCCACGACACCAAGGCCGCCTTGGAGTACGCCGCCCTCCTCCAGAAGGAAGCCCAGAAGCATGCCGCCGACCTCCTGGTCGTCATGCGCGTCTATTTCGAGAAGCCTCGCACCACCGTCGGCTGGAAGGGCCTCATCAACGACCCGCAGGTCGACGGCTCCTTCCGGATCAATGAAGGCCTCCGCCTCGCCCGCGGCCTGCTCGCGCAGATTTCCGAGATGGGCCTGCCGTCCGCCACCGAATTCCTCGACCCGATCACGCCCCAGTACGTCGCTGACCTCGTCTCCTACGGAGCGATCGGCGCTCGCACGACCGAGAGCCAGATCCATCGCGAGCTCGCTTCGGGTCTTTCCATGCCGGTCGGCTTCAAGAATGGCACCGACGGTTCGACTCAGGTCGCCGTCGACGCCTGCCTCTCCGCTCGCGCG
>CAINSX010000161.1 GCA_903853185.1 uncultured Opitutia bacterium | reverse complement strand
GTCCCTGTCCCTGTCCCTGTCCCTGGCGAGCTGCGCTCGCCCAAAAGTGGTGCTCCCGTTGGGAGTCGAACCCAAATCGCCGGCTTCGGAGGCTAGCATTCTATCCATTGAAATACAGGAGCGTGAGGGGTTAAAATCCCCCGAATCGAGGGTTAGTCAACCCTTCCCGAACCGGCCTCGCACGGCGTGGCTTTATTTCGCGGGCATCACGCGATCGGCAAAATCAGCGTAGTTCTTCCAGTCCTCAAGGAGGATATCATGCTTACCGGGGCGGAGATGATACCCGACGGTCTGGCCCACAGGCTTGCTGACGGGCGGGAACTCCTTGGTCCCGAGCCCAGGCTGACCGAGCACGTGATAGACGGGATCAGTGTGCACGGCGCCGAGGAACTCGCCGAGCGGATCGGCCCAGCTGTCTTCCGAGGCGCTGGCGACGTAGAGCGGACGCGGCGCGGCGAGCGCGAGCAGGTAATGCGCGTCGAGCGGGAGCTTGTCCTCCTGCTCGGAGAAGGTCTCGAAGCGCGCGGTGAACCAATGAGGGAAACCGCGACCAACATAGTGACCCGTGATGACGCCGACGGTCTCGCCGAAGATGCGCTTGTTGAGCGCGGCGCCGCCGCAACCGGAATCATTAGAGATCACGAAGGCGAAGCGCTGATCCTGCGCACCGGCCCAGAGCGAGGCCTTCCCGAGACGCGAATGGCCATGCACCGCGGCGCGCTGGGCGTCGACGGACGGCACCTTCTCCAAGACGTCGAGCATGCGCGAGAGGCCCCAGGCCCAGCAGCCGATGGCAGCCCATTCGCCATCTTTCCACTTCGTGTTCACGCCGTCCGGAGAGATCGCCGCGCGAAAACCGTTCTTCCAGCCTTCGGGATGATCGGGCTCGAAGTCGCCGTAATAAGCCGTGGCCGAAGCGTAGCCGCGATCGATGAGCGCCTCGAATTCCCAGCGCGCCGTCTGCGCGCCACGTAAGGCCGGGTCAGCCTGGGTCGTACCCTTCAAGGCCCACTGCTTAAAGACCCAACTCGAAGTCGGGAAGACCGCGGGGTCGTTGGTGGTGGTATGGTTACTGCCGAAATTGAGCCCGACGAACACCGGCGCGGGACGCTTAGCCGCATTGGGAACGTAGAGGAGCATGTCGAACGACGGGCCCTTCTTGCCGATCGGCCAGACCTTGAACTGCGTGCGCGTGGCCTTACCACCGAAGGCGTCCTTGGACTGCTCGCGGACCTCGACCACGGCCGCAGCCTGCAGCTTTGAAGTATCCGGCGTGCGCCCGAACATGTTCTCTTCGACGAGGCGGAAGACCTCCGGACGACGGACCTCGTTCCACATCTTCGCGTCGGCCACCTTGCGGCCATCGGCGCACACGAGCGGATCGGGCAAAGTATAAGGAGGCACTTTCGATTCCTCGGAAATGGTCGGCGGAATCGCAGCCAGCAGGAGCAGGGGGAGCAGCATAGCGCGACTATGCGTGATTTGGCGGCTCATGGGAGCCAAATCACGCATAGTCGCGAGGGGACACGGGTTTCGCTGGCACGGGGACAAGGTAGGGTCGGGACCGCGTCACGACATAGCTGTAATTGGGTAGGGTCGAGCATCCCTGCTCGACCGCGGCCGACCAAGGATGGTCAGCCCTACCTCGAGACATAGCTCAAAGGGAAACCGGATAGTTAGCTGGGGGAATGTCCGCAGCATACATTCCGGTTTCCGGTCTCCCCTTGAATTAAGCCTTCCCTTGTCCCCGTGTCACCTTGCCCACGTGCCCCCTCGCGGCGTCAGCCGCGCTCAGCGTTCCCAGATTTCAAACGCGTACTTCAGCCCCTCATACTCACTCTCCTTCGACGACACGAGCTTCGTGAAATAACGCTGCCAGTCGGCGGGGAAGAAACGGTCGCCCTCGAAGTCGTGCTCGATGCGCGTGATGAGGAGACGTTCGCAGAGCGGCAGGCCTTCGGCGTAGATGCGCTCGCCGCCGGTGATCCACGTCGGCCCGGCCCACTGGTCCATGCGCTCGGCGATAATGATGGCTTCGGCCAAAGACGTCGCCTGCTCGGCGCCCGGAAATGATTTGGATGGATCACGCGAGACGACCACGGTACCCCGCCCAGGCAAAGCCTTACCGAGTTCGGCGTAGCAGGCCGGCCCCTCGATCATAATACCCCCGGCGGTCTGGTCCATGAACCACGCCAGGTCCTCGGGAATATGCCAAGGAAGCCTACCTCCCATGCCGATGACCCCGTTACGGGCCACGGCGACGATGCATTGGAGGGGCTTAGGCACGGCCCAAAGGGATGTTAATAACCCCGCCGGACGCAAGCACCAGGGAGGGCTTGGACTGATTGACACCCGCCGAAAGACTGGGGTAAGTTGACCGAATGATTACCTGGCTCCAGAACGCCACCGGCAAGCACCACCGCATCATCTTCGGATTCCTGCTCGTGGTCATCGTGGTCTCCTTCGTCTTTTACGGATTCGCCGGTCGCGGCGCCCTCCGTGGTAGCGCCTCCTACATGTACCAAGGCGTCGACCTCAACGACCCGGCCGTCCGCTCCCGCTTCCGTGATGCGACCTTCTTCGCCCAGATGACCGGCCAGCGCATGGACAACAACGGCCTCGTCCAGCGCGTCGCCGAACTCAGCCTCGCCGACTCCCTCGGCATCCCCTCCCCCTCCGACGTCGAGATTCGCCGCGTCGCCCGCGAGATGACCACCTCCCCCGACGGCAAGAACGCCGACGGCCTCAACAAGTTCCTCGAGTACGCCTCCAAGCAACTCAGTATTTCCGACCTCGAGACCCGCGCCCGCTTCGAAACCTACATCAAGGACACCTGGCGCATCCAGAAGGCGGTCAGCACCCTCGCCGGCTCCGGCCACGCCACCGCCAGCCAGATCAAGCGCATCCTCGACCGCGAACGTGCCAAGTGGACCGTCGACGTCGCCACCTTCGCTTCCGCCGGCTTCAAGGCCGACGTCAAGGTCGACGAAGCCAAGGTGAAGGAAGCCTTCACCTCCAACATCGAGAACTACCGTCTGCCTGCGCAGGTCGCGGTCACGGCCGTCACCCTCGCTCCCACCGTCGCCGACACCACTCCGGTGTCTGATGAAGAAATCGTCAGCATGGGCTATAATCAGGCCGAGAAGTTCAAGTTCGAGACCGGCAAGGTCAAGGAACAGGCCCTCGCCAAGCGCGCCGAGCTCGAGAAGCTCGTCCGTGCCGACCGCGCCATCACCAACCTCGCCGGCCAGATTTCCGACGAGCTCGCCGAGAAATTCGCCATCGATACCGCCAAGGCCGACAGCAAGGAACTCGCCGCCTGGATCAAGGCCAAGAACGCCAAGGTCACCGTGATCCCGTCCTTCGAAATCACTACCCCTCCCACCGTCGCTAAGGTTCCCGCCGAAGCCCTGCGCGTCGCCGGCGACCTCACCGAGAAGGAATGGCGTACCGAAGTCTACCGCTCCGAAGAAGGCGCCACGTTCGTCCTCCTCAACAAGCGTACGGCCGACCGCCTCCCGACCTACGACGAAGCCAAGACCAAGGCGGTCGACAACTGGAAGAAGTCCCAGCTCAACCGCCTCCTCGCCGAGGAAGTCGCCAAGGTCGGCAAGGCCCTCCTGGCCGATATCGCCGCCGGCAAGACCTTCACCGATAGCGCCAAGGCCCAGAAGCTCGCGCTGACCTCTCCGGCCGCCTTCTCAATCTACTCCGTCCCGGAAGCCCTCAACGGCGTCAACGAGAACACCGGCCTCCTCATCGAAGCCGCCGGCGTCGGCAAGCTGACCTCCGCCATCCGCATCGCCAACGGCGACTTCGTCTTCATCCGCCCGGCCAAGAAGGACCTAACCGAAGACAAGACCGGCGCCGAAGAAGCCCGCCTGTTCGTCCAGCGCGTCTCCCAGCGTAACGCGCACTTCACCGGCATCGGCCTCGTCCAGGACGTCGTCCCGGCCCCCGTCCAAGCCAAGTAAGGGAGTCCCAAGGCCCACTG
>CAINSX010000160.1 GCA_903853185.1 uncultured Opitutia bacterium | reverse complement strand
GGCCAAGGCGACTTCAAGTATCGCGTCGTTCCCGGCTGGGGCGTGCTGGATGAAAAGACTCCGGTCAACGATTGCCACGGACTCGCCCGCACGGCCGATGGACAAATCGTCCTGCTGACCAACCACGTCGCCAACAACGTCATCTTCTACGACGACGCCGGTAAGCTGGCGCACAAGTGGACCGGCCCGAAATTCCCTGGGGCCCACGGACTGGCGCTCGTTCCCTGGAAGAAATCGGAAGCCATCTTCATCACTGATCTCAACCTGCATTCGGTATTCAAAATAGCGACCAACGGTGAACAACTTGGCGAGTGGCACCCCCCCACCAATACGGGCAACTACGCCAAGGAATCCGACTACCGTCCTTCTTGGACGCTCCACCGCGCCGATGGCGAGTTCTACGTCCTCGATGGATACGGCAAGGACTACATCCTGCACTACGCCGCGGATGGCTCGTTCAAGCGCCTCCTCGGCGGACCTGAAGGCGGCATCGTCCACTGGGGCCCGCACGGCGGCATGATCGACACGGCCGCCGACAAGTCCGAGACCATGCTCATCGCGATGAGCGATCAGCAATATCTCCTCCGGCTCGACCTCGACGGCAAGAAGCTCGCCCAGACCGACCTCCCGGGCGGCAACCCCCGCCAGATTCGCCGCATGGGCCAGCACTACGTCGTGGCCCACCTCGCCGACAACTGGCCCAAGGACCGCAACAGCCGAGGCTTCCTCTCGATCCTCGACCAGAACCTCCGCGTCGTCTCGAACATCGCAGGCTCAGCTCCCGTGTACGACGCCGCCGGTAAGCTCCTGCCGATGAAACACACCGCCGACGTCTTCCTGCACCCGCACGACGTGCTCGCGAACCCAGACGGCAGCCTGATCGTGGCCCAGTTCGCCTCGGGTAAGACCACCCCGATCAAACTGGAGCGGGTCTAAAGCACCCTTGCGGGCTCTTGGACAGGGCCTAAAAAACACGCATGTCTACCCCTGGCATGTTCGTCGTCCTGCTGTCCGCCCTCCTGACGACGTCGTCATTCGCGGCAGAACCGCTCCGCGTCGAGACCTCCCGCGACCTGTGGATTTCTTCCTATCCTTCCGAACAAGAAGGCAACAACGGCGGCTCACCCAAACTTAAACTCAAGGGCACGCAGGAGTTCTTCCTCATCGACTTCGACGCGACGAAGTTCCGCGGGAAGCGCGTCGTCCGTGCGACGCTCCACTTACACTTGGAAGCCGCCCCCGTCCTCGGACGTAGCACGGTCTCGACGGTCTCACAGGAATGGGTCGAGGGCAAAGGCACAGGTTACGCCAAAGTTCCCGGTGCCACCAGCTTCCGCTGGGCGCGCAACGGCGAACAGCGCTGGAGTGGCGACGGTAAGGACGTCACGTCGGTGACGCTCGGCTTAGCTGGCTCGACCTGGGGCTTCGGCGACCCGACGCCACCCGACGCCAATCGCTGGCAAATCATCCCGATCGAACCTGCGGTGGTCCAGGCACGCATCGATGGACGTAGCCACGGCTTCTTCGTGATGGATGACGTCGGCAGCGAATACCAACGCGACGGAGAAAAATTCACCTACGCATCCTTCCCGAACCGCTACGTCGCGAGCCGCGAAGGCAAGAAAGGTACCGCCCCGTACTTCACGCTCTGGCTTGAGGATGGATCAGCCCCTGCGACTGCGACGAAAGCCGACCCTGTTTTGCCCGAAGCGAAAGCCGCCACGCTGCCGACGCTCCCAAAGCAAGCACCCGACTCGACCGACCTCGAAGCCACCGATGCCCTTGGTCTGCCCATCCACGGCCTGCGGCTCTTCGCCGCCAAAGGCGAAGCGGTGACGATGCTACTCCCGAGCGCCCCTGACAAGGTGTCCATCGACCTGCCCCTCCGTCGCTACGACCTACCTAAAGTCGGCGCCTTCGAGGACCCGCTCGTCGTCTCGCCGAACGGTCGCCTGCTTGAATTCCAGATTCCGAAAGACGCACGCCCCGGCGAACATCGCGGGACCTTGATGATTGGCGGACGTGAGGTCGCCTTCACGATTCAAGTCTGGAACTTCACCCTGCCGGACCGTCTGTCCTTCATCGCGCAGATGAACGGCTACGGCATGAACGACACTTCGAAAGATTGGTTCCGCCTGGCCCACGAGCATCGCCTGACGCTCAACATCTTACCCTACGGCTGGACCGGTCGGGTGACCGCCGCGCCGAAAGTCGGCTCCGATGGCTCCTTTGACTGGAAGCAATGGGATGAGCGCTTCGGCCCGCTGCTCGACGGATCGGCCTTCGCCGACCTGCCTCGCGGCAAAGTCCCCACGGAAGCGCTCTACCTGCCGCTCAACGAGAACTGGCCGATGAATCATGAGCAGTACTTCAAAGGCGGCTACTGGATCGAGCAGGCTTACGATCCAGGCTACTGGCAGGAATTCAGGTCAGCCGCGGGAGGTTTCGCCCAACACTTCGCCGAGAAGCGCTGGCATGAGACGACTTTCGAGTTCTACCTCAACAACAAGGTTTACTTTAAGAACGGCAAGAACGGGAAGCCCGGCAGTTGGAAGGCTTGCTCCGCGCCTTGGATCTTCGACGAACCTCAGCACACCCAGGACTTCTGGGCCATCCGCCGCTTCGGCATGGAGTACTGGGAAGCGGTGAAAGCCTCCACCGACGTACGGATGGCTTTCCGTCTCGATGTCTCCCGACCCGAATGGCAACGCGACCTGCTCGACGGCGTCAGCAACGTCGACGTGATCTCCGGTACACTCCGCGACTACCCACGCCGCGTGATTGGCCGCAACCGTCGCGACGGCAAACTCACCTACATGTATGGCTCAGTGAGCAAACTTGGCCAGCCGCTCGCCATCAATGCGGCCTGGTGTGTGGAAACCTGGTCGCTCGGCGCTGACGGCGTCGTGCCTTGGCAGACCATCGGTAAGAAAGATTCGCTGTCCAAGCCCGACGACCTCGCGGTGCTCTACCCCGGATCGGAAGGTCCGCTTCCCAGCCTACGCCTCAAGTCCTTCCGCGCCGGCCAGCAGCTCGCCGAGTACCTCACCATTTACTCAGCCGCCTCCGGCCAGAACCGCGACGCCATCGGCGCCGCCGTCCTCGCCCTCCCCGGCCTGCGAGCTGGGACGATCAAGACCTACGCCGACGACGCCGGTAGCTCCGCCTTCGGCGGAGAAGCCAGCCGCTCCGTCGCGGAACT
The DNA here is from genome assembly GCA_903853185.1 of uncultured Opitutia bacterium. Lineage (GTDB taxonomy): Bacteria > Verrucomicrobiota > Verrucomicrobiia > Opitutales > UBA953 > UBA953. Next base: position 301 of record CAINSX010000160.1, on the reverse strand, counting down.
CCGCCAACGCCTTGGTACCTGGCTTGACGCCCAAGCCCCCGCACCACGTGAACGCTGGCATGACCCTCGGCCCCGCGCCCAGGACCCAAGCCTCATCAAGCCTTTTAGCCCGCTACCGGCTCCGGAGGTGAAGTAAGGGGCCATCGGATCAAGTCGGCCTGTCCATCCGGCTCAGGTGCTGAGGACTTTTACCCAGTCGGCTATTTGATGGGAAAAGATTCGGAACTTCTTAGGTCCGGACTTGTCGTTCCTCAAAGTGTCGACACTTTAAAACCCATGGCCTCACCCCAAGCCAAGCCCT
>CAINSX010000159.1 GCA_903853185.1 uncultured Opitutia bacterium | reverse complement strand
TCCGACCGCGACTTCTACATGACGGCCGAGCAGGCGAAGGCCTACGGCCTCGTCGACCACGTCGTGGCGCCTAAGGCGGCCCGCGCCTAAGCGCATGGCCGGGGACCGCGCCGAGAGCTGCTCCTTCTGCGGCAAGCCCGCCGCCCAGGCTGGCAAGCTGATCGCCGGTCCCGCCGGCGTCGGCATCTGCGACGCCTGTGTCACCACCTGCGGCCGTCTCCTCGACCGCGAGAAAACCCGCGATGGTAAGCCTTCCGCCTCCGCTGGCGGTCCCGCGATGCAGGAAGCTCCCGCGAAGCACCCGCTCGCCCCGATCAAGCTGATCCCGCCCACGCAGCTGCGCCTCGAGCTCGACGCGCACGTCATCGGCCAGGCCCACGCGAAGAAGGTCCTCTCGGTCGCGGTCTTCAATCACTACAAGCGCCTCAACGATCGCCTCGCAAAGGCCCCCGCCGCCAGTGTCGGCGACCTCGTCGACGTCGAACTCGATAAGAGCAACGTGCTGCTGATCGGCCCGACGGGTACCGGCAAGACGCTCCTCGCGCGCTCGCTCGCCCGCATGCTCGACGTGCCGTTCGCGATCGCCGACGCCACCACCCTCACGGAAGCCGGCTACGTGGGCGACGACGTGGAGACGGTCGTTCTGCGCCTCCTGCAAGCCGCCGACATGGACGTCGAACGCGCCCAGCGCGGCATCGTGTTCATCGACGAGATCGACAAGATTGGCCGTAAGTCCGACTCGGCTTCGATCACGCGCGATGTCTCAGGCGAAGGCGTGCAACAGGCGCTCCTCAAACTCCTCGAAGGCACGGTCTGCAACGTCCCTCCGGCCGGCGGCCGCAAGCACCCGGAGCAGCAGTGCATCCGCGTCGACACGGCCGACATCCTCTTCATCTGCGGCGGCGCCTTCGCGGGCCTCGACCGCATCATCGCCCGCCGCGGCGGCGCGAAGTCTCTCGGCTTCGTCCCCCCGCAGAACGACAAGCCTTCCCTCTCGGCCGAACAGATCGTCGCCGGCCTCCAGCCCGAAGATCTTTTCTCCTTCGGCATGATCCCGGAGTTCGTCGGCCGCCTGCCGGTCATCTCCGTGCTCGAGCCCCTCGACCGCGAGGCGCTCATCCGCATCCTGACCGAGCCGCGCAACGCCGCGACGAAGCAGTACCGCAAGCTCTTCGCCCTCTCGGGCATGTCGCTCGAATTCAGCCGCGAAGCCCTCGAGGCCGCCGCCGATAAGGCGCTCGCCCTCGGCACCGGCGCCCGCGGCCTCCGCTCCGTCCTCGAAGGCGTGCTGCTCGATACGATGTACGCGCTGCCCGAGGCCGTTCCCGGCTCGAAGTTCACGGTGACGGCCGAAGCCATCCGCGGCGAAAAGCCGGTGACGGTGGCCGCGCCGAAGAAGAAGGCTTCCTGATTCCCATGCTCGCCTATCCGGCCATCGATATCCGCGGCGGTCGCTGCGTTCGCCTCAGCCAAGGCCGTGACGACGCGCGCACGGACTACTACAAGGACCCGGTTGAACCGGCCATCGTCTTCGCCCAGGCCGGCGCGGCGTGGATCCACGTCGTCGACCTCGACGGCGCCTTCGGCGGCGCCCCGCTCAATCTCCCCACGCTCCAGCGCATCACCGCGCTCGGCCCGAAGATCCAATTCGGCGGCGGCATGCGCGACCGCGCGACCGCCGAAGCCGCTTACGCCGCCGGCGCCAGCCGCGTCGTCATCGGCACGCGCGCTGCAACGGATCCTGCCTTCCTCCGCGAGATGGCCAAGGCCCACGGCCCACGCCTCGCGGTCGGCATCGACGCCAAGGATGGCCTCGTCGCCGTCAAAGGCTGGACGGCCGTCACGGCCCTCAAGGCCACGGAGTTCGCCCAGGAAGCCGGTGAGCTCGGCGTCTCGACAGTGATCTACACCGACATCGCGACCGACGGCATGCTCACGGGTCCGAATTGGAAATCCCTCGAAGAGGTCCTGAAAGTCTGCCCCTGCGGCGTCATCGCCTCCGGTGGTGTCTCGGGCGTCGAAGATGTCGCACGCCTCGCCGAGATGGCCAAGGCCTACCCGAACCTCGTCGGCGCCATCGTCGGCAAGGCCCTCTACGAAGGCCGTTGCGACGTGGCCGGCCTGCTCAAGGCGACCGGCGAACGCTGAGTTCCGGAGCGGCGGACGCCCTTCCGATGCTTGCCAAGCAAGCACCCCCGCCCAACATCGGCCTCCCATGGCCTTGTTCCGCCCGTTCACCGCGCTGTTCGCGACGCTCCTGCTCGCTGGACCGCTCACGGCATCGGCCGAAGACAAGCCGTTGACGGTGGAAACCATCGTGGCCAAGGCCCGCGCGGCACTGACCTCCGACGTCGCCGCTTTGGATAAAGTGAAGACGCTCCGCATGGAGTTCGCCGCCGCTGACCCCGACGGCAAGGAGATCAACGTGACCGCCCTCATCCTCGCGACGCCGGGCTACCGCCTCCAAAAGACCATGGAACGGAGCCGCAACTTTGAGAACGCGGTCTGCGCTGGCCGCCTCGAAGGATGGACCACCCGCAAGCTCGATGCGCTGGCCACGCGTGAGGTCCGCTCGGTGCCCTACGAAGAATTCAAGAAGCTCCAGGATATGTCCCGCGATGACCTCGCCTTCTTCGCCATCCCGGCCGCCGGCCTCGGCACGGCGACCTACAAGGGACCGTCCGAAATCGACGGCCGTAAGACCCTCGCGGTCGAATATGCCTACGCCAGCGGCTTCCGCCTGACGCGCCACTTCGACGCCGAAACGTTCGCGCTCGTGGCTTCCGACCAGCCGACCCCCAAGGGCGAACTCCAGCGCCAGAAAGTCGAAGCGCTGACGAAGGTCGACGGCATCGCCTTCCCGGCCAAGGAGACGATCAGCGTCGACGGCAAAAAGTCCGGTGTGGTGACCTACGACCACATCCAGATCAATCCAGTCCTGCCCACCGGTCTCTTCGACTTCCCTTCTTTTTGAGCCCATGACCCTCCTCCGCACCAGCGACAAGGATTTCCGCAGCCAACTCCGCGCCTTCGTGGGCTCGGGCGAAGCCGCCCCGGACGTACGCGCGACCGTCGCCGCCATCATCGCCGACGTGAAGGCCCGCGGCGATATCGCCGTCCTCGATTACACGGCGAAGTTCGACCACGCGAAGCTCACGGTGCGGCAGATCCGCGTGCCGCTCAAGGACCTGGAGAAGGCCGCCGCCAACTTCGATCCGGCGAAGAAGAAAGCCTTCGACGAGGCCGCGAAATGTGTCACGGCTTTCCACGCCCGCACGCTGCCGAAAGGCTGGACGGCAAAGAACCCCCACGGCGCCACGGTCGGCGAACGCCACCATGCGATACGTCGCTGCGGCCTCTATATCCCGGGCGGCCAGGTGCCCCTCGTCTCGACGGTGCTGATGACCGCGCTACCTGCCAAGGTCGCCGGCGTCCCGGAACTCTGCGCCTGCACGCCTCCCGGCCCTGACGGAAAAATCAATCCCGACATCCTCGCCGCGCTCTACCTCTGCGGCGTCCGCGAGGTCTACGCGATCGGCGGCGTCCAAGCCGTCGCCGCGATGGCCCTCGGCACGAGCACGGTCACGCCGGTCGACAAGATCTTCGGACCAGGCAATGCCTTCGTCACCGAAGCAAAGCGCCAGGTCTTCGGACTCGTCGGCGTCGACCTCCTCCCCGGACCCAGCGAAGTGATGATCATCGCCGACCGTACCGCGAAGCCGGAATGGGTCGCGGCCGACCTCTGCGCGCAAGCCGAACACGGCAGCGGCAAGGAGAAGCTCTACCTGGTGACGGAGACCGATTCCTTCGCCACCAAGTGCTTGGCCGCCGCCCGCTCGCAGTCCAATTCCCTCACGCACGGCGACAAGATCCGCAAGGCACTCGACGCCAAGGTCTGCGTCATCCTGGTTCCGAAGATCGAGGACGCCGCCGAAGCCGCCAATCTTGTCGCCCCGGAGCACCTCGAACTGATGGTCGCGAAGGGTAAGCTCAAGAAACTGTCCGCCCAGATCACCACGGCCGGTGCGATCCTGATTGGCAGCCACACGCCCACGGTGCTCGGCGACTTCACCGCTGGCCCGAGCCACACGCTCCCCACCGGCGGTACGGGTCGCTTCTTCAGCGGCCTGCGCGTCGCCGACTTCCTCCGCCGCACGAGCTTGGTGCAATATGATCCGGCCTCGCTCAAGAAGGCGGCCGGCGTGGTCGACGCGTTCGCCCGCATGGAGCGCCTCGACGCCCACGGTCGTTCGTTGAAGATCCGCCTCTGAGCCGCGCTTACTCGCGTAGCGTCCGCATCACTTCGGCGTGCAGCTTCGGCGCCGCGGCGATGATGTTGCCAGCCTTGATCGGATCGCCGCCTTCCCAGGACGTCACGACAGCACCGGCACCCCGTAGGACGGGCAGCACGGGCACAAGGTCCCACGGATTCATGATGGGGTCGGCCACCACGTGGGCGCGACCGGCCGCCACGAGGAGGTGACCATAACCGTCGCCCCAGGTGCGCACATGGGCGACGCTGTCGGCGAGACGATTCCAGCGGACGTCGCGATGCAGGCGACGGACGTTATCGAGGTCGGTCGAGACGACAACGGCGTCCTTCATCGCGACCTCGGCCACGCGCACGGGCCGGCCGTTGAGTTCACACGTGCGGTTATCGCCGACAATGCGCTCACATAAAATCGGCTGGTCGATGACGCCCAGCACCGGCTTACCTTCGTAGCGCAGGCCGATCAGGGTGACATAGAGCGGGACGCGCGAAAGGAACGACTTGGTACCGTCGATGGGATCGAGCACCCAGCAATACTCGGCGTCGACGTTCTCGGGGCCGAACTCCTCGCCGAGGATGCCGTGATCCGGATAAGCCTGCTTGATGGCCGCGCGCATCTGGCGCTCGGCTTCCTTATCGGCGACGGTCACGGGCGTGCCGTCGGACTTGATTTCGACGTCGGTATCGACGCGCGCATGGGCCGCGACCAAGACCCGTCGGGCGATGTCCGCGAGTTTTTCGGCGAAGGCCTTGAGCTCTTTCTGGCGGGCTTCCGGAAGCATGTCCCAGAGGTAAGCCCGGACGGCCCCCGCTCCAAGCGAAAAGCCCCGCGCAGGCTTGAATCACGGCCGATTCCGCCGACACTACCGACATGCGGCTCACCCCTTGGCTCCTCGGCCTGCTGGCCTTCGTGGCGACTGCCGACGCCGCCCAACCTTGCCGCATCGAGATCGTGGAGAAGGGCGACGAATGGCCGGTGCCGGGCGTCGAACTGCGCACGATCCACGGCGCCCGCTTCGTCTCCGATAACGCCGGCGTGATCGCCTTTGACCTCCCCGAACTCATGGGCCGCGAGACGTGGTTCACGGTCCACGGCCACGGCTACGGCGTGAAGGCCGACGGCTTCGGCTACTCAGGCATCCGCCTCACGCCCACCCCAGGGAAGACACTCAAGGTCACGGTGGAACGCACGGTCCTCGCCCGTCGCCTCGGCCGTCTCACCGGCGCCGGCCTCTTCGCAGAATCCCAGAAGCTCGGCGAGCAACTGGATTGGAAAGAAAGCGGTGTCCTCGGTTCCGACAGCGTGGTGACAGCCGAACTCGGCGGGAAGCTGCTCTGGTTCTGGGGCGACACGAATCTGGCCCACTACCCGCTGGGCATCTTCAATGTCTCCGCGGCGTCGACGGATAAATTCACGCCGCCGGCGAAGCCGCCGCTGCGGCCGCCCTACGCCTACGTGAGCGAGCGCAAGACCGCGCAAAGCGAACTGCGTCCACGCGGGGTGGCGAAGGTGCCCGGCGAAGGCCCGACCTGGGTCTGGGGTGCGATCACGCTGCCCGACGCCAAGGGCACGCCGCACCTCGTCGCCTCGGCGGTGAAAGTGAAAGGCGAGATGCACGCTTACCGCTGGGACCTCGTCGAGTGGGATCCGCACGAAGAAATCTTCCATCCGCTCGACACGGTGTGGACCGAAGACGCCGCCCATCCGACCGCGCCGCCAGTCCCGAACGGCCACGCGGTGCCTTGGACAGACCCCGTCGGCCGCAAGTGGATCCTTTTCTGCAACCCGTTCCCGACGCTCCGCACGCCGGCGACCTACGAAGACTGGAAGGATCCGGAAAAATGGCGACCGATGCAGGCTACGACCTCCGCCGCGACGCCGGCCGGCGAAGCCATCACGGTCCACGGCGGCCACATCGCCTGGCACCCCTGGAGCCGCAAGTGGCTCGCGATCTTCACGCAGAAGGCCGGTAAGCCTTCCTTCCTCGGCGAGATCTGGCTGGCCGAAGCCGCGAGCCCGACCGGCCCCTGGGTCAACGCGCGCAAGGTGCTCTCACACGACGATTACACGTTCTATAATCCGGTGCTGCACCCGGAGTTCTTCCGCGCCGACTCGCCGGTGATCCACTTCGAAGGCACGTATACGACGATGTTCTCCGGCAACAAGCAGCCGACGCCGCGCTGGGAATACAATCAGGTGCTCTACCAGCTTGACCTGTCGAAGCCGCCGTTCGCCGACGGAAAATAAAGCCCGCTCCGCTTGACCGCCCGCCGCGGCCGAGGAGGATGAGCAGGTGAGCGATGCCCTCGACCGATTGCTGCGCGCCCGCGTCCGCCCGACGCGGCGCCCGGTCATGCGGCAACGCTGGGACGACCTTTTCTTCCTGCATTGGGAATATGAGGCGGAAGCCATCCAGGCGCGCCTGCCCGCTGGCCTCACGGTTGATACGTTCGCCGGCAAGGCCCACCTCGGCGTGGTCGGCTTCCGCATGAACGCGGTGCGCCCCGCGGGACTGCCGGCGCTGCCTTGGCTCTCCACCTTCAACGAGCTCAACGTGCGAACCTATGTGCGCGACGCCTCCGGTGAACCGGGCGTGTGGTTCTTCTCCCTCGACTGCGACCGCGCCCCGGCCGTCATGATCGCCCGGGCGTTCTTTGGACTGCCCTACGAACACGCGACGATGTCCTTCGGGCCAGACCTCGCGCAGGCCTGCCGCCGTCGCGGCGAAGCGGAGACGGCGCGTTACGCTTGGTCGGCACCGTCGACACCCGAAGCCGCCGCGCCCGGCTCTCTCGCATTCCACCTGGCCGAACGTTATAACTTCTTCTCG
>CAINSX010000158.1 GCA_903853185.1 uncultured Opitutia bacterium | reverse complement strand
TGAGGGACTTCTGCTTCGACCGGTCCTTCCTGGAGGGCTTTATCGCCCGTTTCCCGGCCGCCGGGCAGCTCCTTTTCGCCGACGCCGGGCACTATGTCCTCGAGGATGCCGGCGAAGCTGCGCTTAGTCCGATCGCCGCCTTTTTCGGGCCGGCTTGAGTGCCTGATTTTAGCCCTGTATCCGAGGGGCGGAAAAGGGCTGTGGACAACGTGTGAACAACGGTTTCTAACACCCCCTATAAGTTTTCGTAAGGGGTTGATTGGTAGTCATTTCTGGCCGTCTAAAAACATTCACGGTGAGGGTGTTTCCTGTTGCAGATACCCCTGTGAAAAACAGCATAAAAACACCCCTCCTTACGGCGGGAAAATATCATTTATTTACCTACCTAAACATGAGCGAAAATTCTGAGAAAACCCCGAACCGCGGCAAGCACGCCGGCAACGAAAGCTACGGCGCCGCCGACATCAAACGCCTCAAGGGCCTCAAGGCCGTACGCGAACGACCTGGTATGTATATCGGCGATACGAACGAGACGGGTCTCCATCATTGCGTGTATGAGATCGTCGATAACTCGATCGACGAAGCCCTCGCCGGTTATTGCAAGAGCATCAAAGTCGAGATCCATGCGGACGGCTCGCTGTCCGTCGAGGACGACGGTCGCGGTATTCCCGTCGCGATGCACCCGGAAGAAAAGGTTCCGACACTCGAGCTCGTGCTCACCAACCTTCACGCCGGCGGCAAGTTCGACAAGGGCGCCTACCAAGTGTCCGGCGGCCTCAACGGCGTCGGCGCGAAGTGCGTCAACGCGCTCTCCGATAGCTTCGTCGCGGAAGTCAGCCGCGAAGGCGAGGTCCACCAGATGAAGTTCTGCCGCGGCGAAGTCACTCAGTCCATCAAGGTCATCGGCAAGACGAAGCGCACCGGCACGAAGATCACTTTCCATCCGGACCCGGAAATCTTCGTCGCCACTCAGGAATTCAAGTACGATACGATCGTGCGCCGCATGCGCGAACTGGCGTTCCTCGTCCCCGGCATCACGGTCGAGATGAAGGACCATCGCTCCAATCGCGCCGACAAGTTCGAGTTCAAGGACGGCATCGCCGAGTATGTCTCCTTCCTCAACGCCAACGAAGAGCGTCTCTTCGACAAGCCGATCCTCATCGCGGCGGAAGTCGATTTCACTGACCTCGCCAACCCGCGCGTGATGGCCGACGGCGAGAAGCCCACGCCTGGCATGCGTCGTATGACGCTCGACGTGGCGCTGCAGTATAACGACCGCTACGACGAGATGGTCTTCTGTTACGCCAATCTGATCAACCAGCCCGAAGGCGGCACGCACCTCTCCGGCTTCCGTTCCGCGCTCACCCGCGTGATCAATCACTACGCGAAGTCCAACAATCTCGTTAAAGACAAGGACACCAAACTCAACGGCGATGACATGCGCGAAGGCCTCGTGGCCGTCATCTCCGTCAAGCACCCTGACCCGAAATTCCAGTCGCAGAACAAGACCCGTCTCACGAACCCGGAGGTCGAAGGCATCGTGACGTCCGTCGTCGGTGAGCAGCTTAAGTATTACCTCGAGCGCGACCCGAAGACCGGCCGTCGTATCGTCGACAAGTGTCTCAACGCCGCCCGAGCCCGTGAAGCCGCCCGTAAGGCCCGCGAGACGGTCCGTAAGTCCGCGATGTCCTCCGGTGGCCTCCCCGGCAAGTTGGCGGACTGCTCCGAGAGCGATCCGTCCGTCTGCGAACTTTACATCGTCGAAGGTGACTCCGCCGGTGGCTCCGCCAAGCAGGGCCGCGACCGTCGCTACCAGGCGATCCTGCCGATCAAGGGCAAGATCCTCAATGTCGAGAAGGCCCGCATCGACAAGATCCTCTCCAATGAGGAAATCCGCACGATCATCACCGCCTGCGGTACCGGCATCGGCAAGCACGAGGGCGATGGCGCCTTTGACGTCACGAAGTGCCGTTACCACAAGCTCGTCATCATGACCGACGCCGATGTCGACGGCTCGCACATCCGTACGCTGCTCCTGACCTTCCTTTACCGCCAGATGCCGGGACTCATCGAGGCCGGCTACGTCTACATCGCTCAGCCGCCGCTCTACCGCATCAAGCGAAAGAAGCGCGAGCAGTACGTCGATAATGATCCGGAACTTAATCGCATCCTGCTCGAGCTCGGCTCCGAGGACGTAAACCTCCTTCGCCTCCGCGATAAGCACGTCTTCCCGGGCCAGAAGCTCGACAAGATCGTCGAATCCCTCGCTCGACTGGAATCCCTTGGAACCGTTATCGGCCGTACGGGTTGCCAACTCGGTGCCTACCTCGACCAGCAGGACCATAAGACCCACGCGCTCCCGCGCTTCATCGTGCGTACTCGTACCGGCAACGAAGAGACCTACGAGTTCCTCGTCGATACCGACGCCAAGCAGGCCTACCTGCGCAAGGCCGGCGTCGAGGACTTCCTCGCCGACAAGATCGATCGCGAGAAGAAGCTCAAGGACGGCACGGTCGTCCAGGAACGCGTCAATGTGATCGAGATCTTTGAGAACGATTCCATCTCGAAGGTGCTCAAGGAACTCGAGACCCAGGGTATGGATGTGAAGCAGTTCACGACCGGCGAAGAGCCGCGCTACCACCTCATCGACGGTTCGACCGCCGAGGAGGCCCCGGCCGCCGAAGGGGAGGAAGTCGTCAAAGGTGAGGAGAAGGCCGCCAAGAAGGTCGTCAAGAAGGCCGACCCCATCCCGCTCGGCTCAATCCTCGAGCTCATCGGTCAGATTCGCCAGTTCGGCCGTAAGGGTCTCACGATTCAGCGATACAAGGGCCTAGGGGAAATGAACCCGAAGCAGCTCTTCGAGACCACGATGGATCCGGCCAAGCGTCGCTTCCTCAAGGTCGACATCGCTGACGCCGCTGAAGCTAACCGCGTCTTCGCCATGCTCATGGGCGAAGATGTCCCGTCCCGCCGCGCCTTCATCGAAGACAACGCGCTCAACACCTCGAACCTCGACGTCTGATCGAACTGACGAACCTAACCCAAGACCTCTTCGAATATGTACTCTGACAAGGAAAAGCTCACGACCGCCAACATCACGGACATCATGCAGACGGCCTACATCGATTACTCGATGTCCGTCATCGTCTCCCGCGCCCTTCCGGACGCGCGTGACGGACTGAAGCCCGTACAGCGCCGCATCCTCTACGCGATGATGCGGGAAGGCCTCGTCCACAACCGCCCGTTCGACAAGTGCGCCGGCGTCGTCGGCGAAGTGCTGAAGAATTACCACCCGCACGGCGACAGCTCCGTGTACGACACGCTCGTCCGCCTCGCCCAGAACTGGGTGATGCGCTACCAGCTGATCGAGCCGCAGGGCAACTTCGGCTCCGTGGACGGCGATCCGCCCGCGGCCTACCGTTACACGGAGTGCCGCCTCTCCGAGGTCTCGTCCGAACTCCTCGCCGACATCGACGAGGACACGGTGGATTTCATCCCGAACTACAAGGAGTCGACCACCGAGCCGACCGTCCTCCCGTGCGCCTTGCCTCACCTGCTGATGAACGGTTCGACCGGCATCGCGGTCGGCATGACAACCAACATCCCGCCTCATAATCTCAGCGAGCTCGTCGAGGCGACCTGCCTCATCATCGACAAGCCCAGCGCCACCGTTGAAGACCTCGAGAAGATCATCATCGGTCCGGACTTCCCGACCGGTGGCGTCATCAACGGCAAGGAAGGCATCAAGCAGTACCTGCGCACCGGTCGTGGCATCATCCGCGTCCGCGGCGTCGCCCACACGGAGGAGATGAAGAACGGCAAGGAGCAGATCGTCCTCACGGAGCTACCCTATAACGTCAACCGCTCCTCCCTGGTGAAGCATATCGCCCAACTATGCACCGACAAGGTGCTGGATGAGGTCTCCGACCTGCGTGACGAGTCCGACGAGAACACCCGCGTGGTCATCGAGCTCAAGCGCAACGAGAACCCGAAGGTCGTCATCAACAAGCTCTACAAGCACACCAACTTCGAGAACTCCTTCGGCGTCATCCTGCTCGCCCTCGACAAGCGTCGCCCGAAGCAGATGAACATCCGCGAACTGCTCGAATGTTTCGTCGAGCACCGCCGAGACGTGGTCACCCGTCGCACCCGCTTCCGTCTCCGTAAAGCCGAGGACCGCGCCCACATCCTCGAGGGCTTCAAGATCGCCCTGCGCAATCTGGATGACTTCGTGAAGATCATCCGCGCCGCGATCAACCGCGACGAGGCCCGCGTGAAGCTGATGGCCAAGTACGGCCTCAGCGAACGCCAGGCCGTGGCCATCCTCGACCTCCGCCTCTACCAGCTCACCGGCCTGGAGCGCGACAAGATCGAGGCCGAGTACCGCGAACTGATGGCGCTCGTCGAAGAGCTCCGCAGTATCCTCTCCAGCGAGCTGAAGCTGCTTACCCTCATCAAGAAGGAGCTGCGCGACGCCGCCAAGAAGCACATCGGCCCCCGCAAGACGAGGGTCAATGCCCAGGAAGGCGACCTCTCGATGGAGGACATCGTGGCTAATGAAGGTTGCGTGGTCACCGTCTCGCATGCGGGCTTCATCAAGCGTACGCCGGTCGCCCAGTATCGCCTCCAGAAGCGTGGTGGCAAGGGCACCAAGGGCGCTGAGCTTTCCAAGGCCGCGTCCGACGACGATAGCGACTTCATCGAACACCTCTTCACGGCCAATACCCACGACCACATCCTGTTCTTCATGAACAACGGTCGCGTGTACGTGGAGAAGGTCTACGAAATCGAGGAAGCCAACCGTGCTTCCCGCGGCAAGTCGATCGCTCGCCTGCTAGAGCTCAAGGACGACGAGAAACTGGCCGCGATGGTCTGCGTCTCGAACTTCGAGGAAGGCAAGTTCCTCATGATGTGCACCGCCAATGGCACCATCAAGAAGACCGAAATCTCGAAGTACGCCAACTACCGCAAGGGCGGCATCATCGGCATCAATATCGAACACGGAGACCGCCTGATTTCCACCAAGCTGACCAACGGCGACAACGAGGTCGTGATGATCTCGCAGTCCGGCATGTCGATCCGCTTCCATGAATCCGACGTCCGCTCCATGGGCCGCGACACCACCGGCGTCGCCGGCATGAGGCTCGAGACGGGCGACCAGGTGAAGGCGATGGAAGTCGTCGACCCGGCCTGCACGCTCCTCGTCGTCGGTATCGACGGTATCGGTAAGCGCACGCCGTTCGACGATCCGGAGACCAAGGAGCCCGTCTATCGTAAGCAGACCCGCGGCGGCAAGGGCGTCATCGCCATCGCCACCGAGGTCGGCGTCGCCGGCGCGCTCAGCGTCCAGGAAGAGGACGAAGTCATGCTGCTTACCAAGGGCGGCCAGTCCATCCGCACCAAGGTGTCCGATATCCGCTGCACGGCGGGTCGTAACACCAAGGGCGTCCGCGTTATGCGCCTCAAGGAAGGCGAGTCGCTCCTCGGCATCTCCAAGGTCGAGCGTTCGGACGAAGAGGAAGAGAACGCCGCCAAGCCGCAGGCCTGAGCTGGCTGACGGCCAAGCAGAAGGGGCGCCTTGCGGCGCCCCTTTTTTGTGCCCTGACAGGTCGCTTAGGCCCGTTCCAGCGCCGCGATGCACTCGACGTGCCGGGTCTGCGGGAAGAGGTCGAACGGACGAACCGAGATGACCTTCCAGCCCTTGGAGCAGAGGTACTTCACGTCGCGCGCCTGGGTGTCGGGGGCGCAGCTGACATACACGATGCGGCGCGGGCCGAAGGCGTGCAGCTGGTCGAGGAAGGCCTCGTCGCAACCCTTGCGGGGCGGGTCGACAATCACGGCGGACTCGTGGCCTTCGACAGGGATCTTTTTGAAGATCGATTCCGCGGAGCCGGCGATGAAGCGGCAGTTGAGGAAGTGGTTAAGCGTGGCATTCTCGGCGGCCTTGCGGGCGGCCTCGGCGCTGACCTCGATGCCGTTGACGGAATCGAAGAGGCGGGCGCCGGAAAGGGCGAAAAGACCTGAGCCGCAGTAGGTGTCGACGAGGTGCTTGGCGCCCGACTCGTGGGCGAGCTTGATGGCGTGACCCACGAACTGTTCGAGCACGGAGGGGTTATTCTGGAAGAACTCGCCGGCAAGGAACTTGAGCTGCACTGCCCCGACCTTCTCGGTGACGACCTGGCGGGAGTCGGTGACGACGCCTTCCTCGCAATCGCGGAAGAGTAGGGTGGCGCCGCGTTCGAAGCGACCTGGGTTGGACTTGATGTCCTTGCGGGAGCGGGCGAGGGCGGCGTTGATCGCGTCCGTCGCGATGGGGCACTTCGGCACGTCGACGACACGGCGGGAAGTGCCGGCAGCGAGGAAGCCAATCGGGAAGTCCGCGCGGCGCGGGGTCATGAAGTGCGGGGTGATTTTGGAGCGGTAGCCGTACTGCTTCGGCGAAGGATGGCAGGCGTCGACCTTAGTCTTGATACCGCCGAGGCGCTCGAAGGCCTCCGCGACCTGCTTCTGCTTCCACTCGAGCTGCTGCGGGTAGGCGAGGTTCTGATACTGGCACCCGCCGCATTCGCCGA
>CAINSX010000157.1 GCA_903853185.1 uncultured Opitutia bacterium | reverse complement strand
TCCTGGGTGAGACCCCACTGGCCGCGACCGAGCCCCGGGCCTTTCAGCCAGGCGCCGTTCGTGAGTTTGAAACTCGTGCCGTAGTTGGCGGCGTAGATGCGGTTATCCAGCGCCCAAGTCGGCGTATTGGCCATGTGTTCGGGCTGTCCGCCCAGCGTGCCGAAATCGGACGCGATCAGGATCTTCTCATCAGCCACGCCGGTGCCCTTGGTGTCGCGACAAAAGAAAAGGTTCGGTGGTTCGGCGACGAAGGCGCCGCCTTTGACGGCCATCACGCCGCGAGGCATCACGAGGTTGTCGAGGAAGGCGGAAGCCTTATCCATGCGGCCGTCACCATCGGTATCGGTGAGTAGCGAGACGCGGCTGGTCGGGTCCTTCTCCGTGGTGCCTTCGAGGTCGCGCATGTAGCTGCGCATCTCGACGACGAACATCCGGCCTTGGTCGTCGAAGCTGATGGCCACCGGCGACTCGATCATCGGTTCGCTGGCGACGAGTTCGATGCGGAAGCCAGGCGGGAGCTTGAAGGTCTTGAGTTCCTCTTCGGGGGAGAGGGGTGCGGGGGCAGGCAGGGTGAATTTTAACTGAACGTCGGTCGGTCCGGCGTTGCCCTTGTTAAGGGCGAAAGCGGGCGTGGCTCCGATAAGCAGAGCCAGGACGGCAAGCGGGGTCTTCATGCTGGTTTTTAAGACAGTCCAAACTTCAGGGGGTTGCAAGGCGAACCCCCCGTTTTCCCCTACTTGAAGCCGAGGCTGATGGCTTACTTCTTGCCCTTGGGGGCGGCGGCGACGGGGACTGGCCAGTCGTCGGTACGGAAGGGGGAGGCGGGCAGGCCAGCGCCGTTGGCGAGGCTGTATTCCGGCCAATCCTTCCAAGCGTAGCGGACCGCGGCGGGCTGGGTGACTTCGGCGCTGCTGACGACGATGGTCTCGCCGACGATCTTGGCCTCAGCGGCCTTCCACTGCTGGTCATCGCCGGCGATCTGGAAGCCCGTGAGGACATCGCCCTTGATGGACTTCAGTCCGCCGTTCGTGTGCTTAAAAGAAACCGTGATTGCGTTGCCGCTGATCGAAGAGCCGGCTGGGAGCGGGCCGCTGATGGCGGGGACGTTCTTACCGTAGACCGTGCCGAGGGCCCAGAAGGAGAGGCGCTTGCCGACGTCCTGCTTATTGGTCGGGTGGATATTTTTGATATCTCCGATGTCGATCGTGATGGCCATGCCGGTCTTCGGGAGTTCGAGCGTCTTCATCATCGACTCGCGGACGCGGGGCCAGCCTTCGCCGGGGGAGGTGTAGTTCGGGAGCTGGACCCAAGCGAAAGGAATTTCGTCGTTCCAGAGCGTGCGCCAGCTCGTCACGAGTTGGGAGAGCTGCTTGTGGTAGAGTCCGGCCGCGGCGCCGGCGTTGCCTTCGCCCTGATACCAGAGCATGCCGCGGAGCGTGTAGGGGACAAGGTTGACGACCTTGCCATTGAAGAGGCCGGCGGGGCCGCCCTTGAGCTTACGCATCGCTAGCGGGTCGCGAGGGGCAGGGGTCACGAAAGGTGTGCCGTTGGCCTTGGCTTTGGCGACAGCGGCTTTCCAGATGGCCGTCTGCTTCTGGAAGAGTTCAGGGGCTTTGGCTTCGTCGAACGCGAGGTAGTCCTTCATCTTCGCGTCGAAGTTAGCCTTGGTTTCAGGGTCGGAGGACTGCGCCTCAGCCGAGACCCAGGATTCGATCGGGGTGCCGCCGACGGAAGTGTTGATCAGGCCGACGGGGACGCCGACTTCCTTGTGGATTTCGCGTCCGAAGAAATAGAGCACGGCGGAGAAGCCGCCGACGTTGTCAGGCGTGCATTCCTGCCAGAGGCCTTTGCCTTCGGCGGCCGGGGTCGCGGAGTGGGTCGACGTCTCACGGTAGTGACGGATGAGCGGATATTTCGCGGCGGCCTTCTCGGCCTCGAAGTTATTCGAGGACTGCACAGTCATCGCCATGTTAGACTGGCCGGAGCCCAGCCAGACTTCGCCCACCAGCACGTCCTTCACTTCGACCTTATGACCGTCCTTGCCGCTGACGACGAGCGAGCGCGGTTCGGCGGAGGCAGTGAGGGCGTCGAGCTTGAGCGTCCACTTGCCATCGGCATCCGCGGTGGCGGATTTGGACTGGCCGGCGAAAGCGACGGTCACGGATTCGCCCGCATCGGCCCAGCCCCAGATGGCCACGGGCTTTTCGCGCTGGAGGACCATGTGGTCCGAGATCGGCGCGGCCAGGCGGAAGCCGGCGGCGAAGAGGGAGGAGCAGCCGGCCAGGACGGCCAGCAGCAGGGGCAGGAAGCGGGGGGTACGCATACCTTTCAAACAGCGGAAAGCCGTCTGGGTTGCGAGAAAATATCAGGCAGACCCTTTTCGCTCAGGGCTATGTCGGCCTTGCCGCCTTTGGCCTATTTGTTCGGGCTGGCTGGAATGATTACCCCCGATGCCGCGACGCCTGCGAGCGTCTTGGCGGTCAGGGTGATTTCCTTGGTCGACGCATGGAGCCTTTGCACC
>CAINSX010000156.1 GCA_903853185.1 uncultured Opitutia bacterium | reverse complement strand
GGCTACGCGACCGATACCGAGTGCCTCGATGCTTTCCAGCTGCTCTCGCGCACGGAAGGCATCATCCCGGCGCTCGAGTCCAGCCACGCCATCGCCCATGGCGTCAAGCTCGCCGCCCAACTGCCCAAGGAGCAGGTGGTGATCATCAACCTTTCCGGGCGTGGCGATAAGGACGTGTGGAGCGCGGCCCGCGCCATGGGTACCGAGATCAAACTCTGAACATGGCCGCTTCCTCGATGACGGGCTTCGGTCGCGCGGAGATCAACGTCCCCGGCGCGCGCCTTTCGGTCGAGATCGCCACGGTCAACCAGAAGAACCTCCAAGTCTCAGTCTTCGGACCCGAAGCTTGGCCAGCCCTTGAATCCGCGGCTTCCGCCTGGATTCGCACCCGCCTGCAGCGGGGCAAAGTCACCGCCCGCGTCACGCAAGCCGCCGCCTCGGCGACCACGCGGCAATGGGATCATGAAGCGGTTGCCAAAAGCCTGGATGAACTCGCCCGGATCGCCTTGCTCTGCGGCATGAAGCTGACGGCGGACGGCGAACTGTTGCTACGCCTCGCCGAGAGCAGCCGTCGTCCATCGGTCGCGCTCCCTGATTTCGTCGAAGCCGAAGCAGCCGTTCGATCCGCCTTCGAGGAAGCCCTCCAGAATCTTGTCGTCATGCGCCTGGCCGAAGGGGCTGCGTTGGCCAATGACCTGAACGAACGACTCGCCAAGATGGCCTCGATGGTCGCAGGCATGGAGCAGGCTGAGAAGGCTGCGCCGGTCCGTCACCGTGACGCGATGCTCAAGCGCCTCAAGGATGCCGGGCTGAGCCTCGATGTGACCGATGAGCGTGTCCTTAAAGAGCTCGCGCTCTTTGCTGATCGTTCGGACATCACCGAAGAAGTCGTCCGGCTGAAAAGCCATGTCGCCCAGTTTTCGACAGAACTCGGGCAGCCTAACTGCGGAAGAAAGCTCGATTTTCTCATCCAGGAACTCCTGCGCGAAGTTAACACTATCGGCAGCAAGGCCTCGGAAATCGCCACGACCAAGCTGGTTTTGGAGGCGAAAACCGAGATCGAACGTATCCGGGAGCAGGTCCAGAACCTGGAGTAAGGTTTTTCGGGTGAGGTATTGCCACAGCCGCTTTCCCATGCCTTTGTCTATCAACACTTACGCAACGTCATGTCCAATAACCTCACCAAGCGCGACATCGTCCTCAAGATTTTCACGGACAAGGGCTATCCTCAGAAGCATATCCGCGACTCGGTCCAGATGACTCTCGATGCCATCAGCGAAGCGCTGCTGGCCGGTCGTGACGTCGAGCTCCGCAACTTCGGTGTCTTCCAGGTGCAGGTCCGCAAGAGCCGCATCGGCCGTAACCCGAATCGACCCGAGACGGATGTCGTCATCCCGAAGCGCGCGGTGATCAAGTTCAAGGCCGGCAAGGAACTGAAGGCCAAGCTGAAGTCGTTCGACGTCGAGAAGCCCGCTCAGTAATTCCGCTTCGCGATGTCCGACATTCGAACGCTCCCCGGTTTCCGGGAGTTCTATCCTGAAGACCGTGCCGTCCTTGGCCATGTCATGGACGTCTGGCGCCGCGCCTGCCGTCGTTACGGCTTCCGCGAATGGGAGTCCCCGGTGCTCGAGCCGCTGGAACTCTTCACCGAGAAGTCAGGCGAGGAGATCGTCCGCCAGCTCTTTAACTTCGAGGACAAGGGCGGCCGCAAGGTGAGCCTGCGACCCGAGATGACGCCGTCGCTGGCCCGCATGGTCGGCGCCAAGGCCAACGGCATGCCCAAGCCGATCCGCTGGTTCGCGATCGGCGAGAACTACCGCTACGAGAAGCCCCAGAAGGGCCGTCTCCGTGCCTTTTATCAGCTCAACGCCGACTTGCTCGGCGAAGCTGGTCCTGCGGCCGACGCCGAGATCATCGCGCTGTGCGCCGATTGCCTGCTGGGCTTCGGTCTGACCCAGCAGGATTTCCGTATCCGCGTCTCCGATCGCACGCTCTGGTTCCGCTACCTCGCCAGCGTCGGCGTGCCGGAAGCCCAAGCCGCCGCAGTGCTCGGTGTCGTCGATAAACTCGAACGCGGCGCCCCCAAGGACTTGCTCGATGCCATGACAGCCGCGCTCGCAGGGACGACGGTCGATCCGGTCAAGGCCCTCGAAGCCGCCCGCGCCTTCGCCAATACGAAATCTTTGGCCGACCTCGAGAAACTCGCCACGGGCGATGCATCGATGACCGAGCGCCTCGTCGAATGGAAACATCTCCTCGGCACGCTCACCACCATGGGTTTTGGCGAATGTGTTGCCATCGACCTTACCATCGTCCGCGGCCTCGCTTATTACACCGGCTTCGTCTTCGAAGCCTTCGAGACCGGTGGCGAAGCCCGCGCTCTTGCTGGCGGCGGTCGCTATGATGCCTTGGTCAAGAAGCTTGGAGGACCTGACCTGCCGGCTGTCGGGTTCGGCATGGGTGACGTCACGCTGCGCGACCTGCTTGAACTCAAGAAGCTCATCCCTGCATACGCTGATGGGCCTGACTTCTATGTCATGATCCTGGGCGACGACGCCCGTAACGCTGCGCTCGAAGACATTGCGAACCTGCGTCGCGCCGGTTTCCGCGTGGAATACAATCTTAAGGACGGAAAATTCCCCAAGCTCATCCAGTCCGCTGAAGTCGCTGGCTCGAAGTATGCCCTGG
>CAINSX010000155.1 GCA_903853185.1 uncultured Opitutia bacterium | reverse complement strand
TTGGGCATGAGCTGCATTATCTTTGCCATGCTGTGTAGCTGGCTGGTCGGTACAGTTTTTAAATTTGAACATAAACGTTTGGGTGCCTTGATACTGGCCGCAGCCTTCCCTAATGTGACGTATCTGGGTCTACCCGTTTTAGAACAAACTTTTGGCAGCTGGTCACGCTCGGTCGTTATACAAATGGATCTGTTTGCAACCGCACCCGTCCTGTTTACTCTGGGCATTATAGTCTCACGCTATTACGGTGAAGATAGCGCAGAAAGTCCAAAGTCACCACTCTCCTTTCTTAATGCACCGCCTTTTTGGGCGGCAGCCATTGCCGTCATTTTAAATCTTAACGGACTGATTGCTCCCGCATGGCTGATCGGCGTATTGCAAAAATTATCGGCGGCGGTCGTACCCTTGATGCTATTTTCCTTGGGGTTGGCCTTAAACTGGAAAGCCATCGTTGCCCGAAACTTGCCTTATGTTATGCCGGTTATTGTAATAAAAATGTTGTTGGCGGCGATGAAGCCGAACGCGATGGACTTGATGAAGCCGACCAGGAAGCTCTTGAAAGTGATGGCACGGACGGCCTGCGTGAGGTATTGCTCGATGCTGAGGTCGCCAGCGCAGGCGACAATCATGCCGCCGAAGACGCCGACGAAGGTGGCGAACACGCCGAGGAGCGGGACCATCAGGGTGACGGCGAGAATGCGGGGTAGGGCAAGGTACTCGATGGGATTGATGCCGAGTGCACGCAGGGCGTCGGTTTCTTGGCTGACATTCATGCTGCCGAGCTGCGAGGCGTAGGCCGTCGAGGTGCGTCCGCATGCAATCACGCCGGTCATCAAGGCGCCCATCTCGCGGGTCATCGCGAGGGAGACGAGGTTGGCGACGTAGACCGTGGCGCCGACTTGGCGGAGTTGGATGAGGCCGACGTAGGCCATGATCAGGCCAGTGAGGAAGCCGAGCAGGGCGACAATCGGCAGTGCGTCCACGCCGGCGGTCTGCAGTTGGAGCGTGAAGTCGCCCCAATTCACCTTGGCCCGGCCGACGAGCATCTTGAGGAAGCCCATCGCCGTGTGGCCGATGTGTTCGAAGGCCCGACCCCAGGAACCGCCGCTTTCGACGCCCCAGTTGCCGAATGTCTCAAGCAGGCCGACGTGATCGGATTGGGCATGCTCGGTCGAGGCCTTTTCGGCCATCTGGACGAGGGACTGCAGGCGGACGGGCAGGGTGGAGATATCCAGCTGACGGATGTTCTTGAAGTGGGCGTACAGCCAAGCTGGAAGAGACGAGTCGAAATCGACGAGTCCTTCGGCCACGACTTTGGCGCGATCTCCTTTGATGACAATCGCGGGAAGGGCTTGGTCGAGCTTCCAGGAGCCGCCGATGGTGACCAAGGCGGTGCCATCGGCCAGGACTTCCGTCCGGGCAAAAGGTAAGCCTGTGGGAGCATGGGACATCCTGACAGTCAAATACTTGGGCGAGCCATTGTTCACAAGTCAGAAAGGCGTGGACGCCCCCGTGCGGAGGCTCTTTGCTGTTGTTTCCTAAATGTCGACTTCACGTCTCATGGCCTTTGCGTTGGCCGCTACCGCCGCCCGAGCTGCCGACTTACCCGTCGAGCTTGCGGCGCGGTCCGTTTGGGTCGTCTCACTCACCGAGGAAAACGACAAGTTCGCGCCTAAGAACAAAGATCGTTACTACACGCAAGGACTGAAGGTCGCGATCAATCGAGGTGACCACACCTTCTTCTCGCTCACTCAGGAGATCAATACGCCTTCGGACACGTCCAACCCTAATCCTTCGTTGGACGACATGCCCTATTCCGGAGCACTTTATCTCGGGTGGGGTTATGGCGCCATCCTTGATCGGGGAGGTCGCAAGGACTGCATGTTCTCCTTGGAGGCCAAGCTCGGCGTGATTGGCCCTTCGGCCGGCGGAGCGACGATTCAGAATAAATTCCACGACCTCATCAATACCCCGCAGTCCGCTGGTTGGGGTACGCAGTTGCCTGATGAACTACTGCTTAACTTCGACGGTGAGTTCCGCCGCCGCTTCGATCTCGATTCGACCGGCCATGGTTATCGCGACCTGATCGCCCGCGGCCTGGTCGAACTCGGTACCGTTCGAACTGAAGTGGCGCTCGGGGCCCAGTTGCGCTGGGGCGTCAACCTCGACAAATCTTGGGGGCACTCTTACATCCGCCACTCGAACGGCTACGATCCAATCGATGCCCTGAAGGCGAGCGAAGCCCATCCGAATTTCTCTTATTGGGCTTTCGTTGATTCGCAGCTCGAGGTCGTGGTGCGCAACTACGCGACCGACGGCACCAATTTCCGCGAATCCCGCGGCGTCACCCGTTCGCCCATCGTGCTGCAATGCGCCATCGGCACCACCTTCCAGGTGTACTCCTGTTCTGCGACCTATTTCATCGCGATGCGCACGAAGGAGTTTGAAACGCAGGACGGCATCCATTTCTTCGGTGGTCTCAAGGGTCAATTCCTCTTCTGAACATGCCTGCCATCGCCGTAGTCGACGTCGGGTCAAATTCCATCAAGGTCGCCGTCGTGGATGGGCAGGATCGCAACGAACTCGGTCGACTGACCGAATCCGTCCGTCTTCAGCAGGATACTAACCCCGGAGATCCACTTTCGCTCGAGTCACAGGAAGCCGCCGCCGCGGCGATCGGACGCCTGCTGGATTTCGCCCGCTCCAAGGGTGCCACTCAATTCACGGTGCTCGGCACGAGCGCCGTCCGCGAATGCTCGAACCGTTTGGCGTTCGCCGAGAAGGTCCGGACCGTGACAGGCGTGCCCCTCACGATTGTATCAGGCGAAGTCGAGGCCCGGCTCGCCGGCGCGGGCGTGCGGACGGATCCGGCTTATAAGGCCTACGCCAATATCATGGCCTTCGATCTCGGCGGCGGAAGCCTTGAGGTCACGGCTCTTCGTGGACAGCATTACGTGCTGGCCCGCAGCTTCCCCCTAGGCTCCGTCCGTATGACCAATGGTTACCTCCGTGGGGGCGCCGGGATCGTGGATGAACTCGACCAAGCTTCGATCCGCACGCACCTCATGGGCGTGCTTCAGACGATTATCCCGGCCAATGCGGCCGAGAATTATCTCATCATTGGAGCCGGTGGCGCCTTCGCGGCCGTCGCCCTGCATCTCGAAGCTATCGGCGAAGCCCCAGTGGGTGGCCGTCTACCGGTCCTACGCATCCGCGAACTGCGCGACCAGATGTGCGCCCTCGACATCGAAGGCCGTCGCAAAATCCCGGGCATCCCGGCCGACCGCGCCGATATCATGCCGGCTGCCCTCATTACCCTTTGTGTGATCGCCGATCTCACCGGCGCCGAAGCTTTTCATCTTTCCCATCGCGGTGTCCGTCATGGGATGGTCGAGCTTATGCTCGGGCCTTCCAAGGAGCACCTCTGAACATGAACCGAGTCCTCTTCCTTTTCCTGGCTGTCGTCGGACTTTCCGCCGCCCCCGAGACCGGGAAGGTGATCTCCGTCGCCGCTGACGGCTGGGCGAAAATCGCCCATGCGGATGGTTCGACGAACTTCCTCCGCCGTTTCTCCGAGGGTGACCGCAAGGTGGGCTGGGTCGGCCGGACCGTCCGTTATGACGTCGTGAGCGAAGGCGCCGAGACCCAGGCGCGTGGCATCGTCTCGGCCGAGGCCGAAGAGGTCCGTCAGGTCGCGGAGGTCACGGATTCGCTTCGTCGGGAGACGGCCGACAAGGGACGCATGGTCTCACGTATGCCGAACGAACTCATGCCGAACATGGCGCTTTGGGACCAGTCGGGCCGTCTGGTCATGAAGAAGGATTTCCTCGGCCATCCGATT
The DNA here is from genome assembly GCA_903853185.1 of uncultured Opitutia bacterium. GTDB lineage: Bacteria > Verrucomicrobiota > Verrucomicrobiia > Opitutales > UBA953 > UBA953. The sequence continues at coordinate 823 of CAINSX010000155.1, read as the reverse complement.
GCGCTGAACTTCATCTTCACCAGCTGCCGGTCCGCGCGCATGTGTCCGGCTTCTTCCGCTTGCATGAAGCAGCTTGGGGATGCTTTGGCGAAGTTGCCGGGCGCCGCGGAGGTCCGCTTGCTGACCATTACCTTCGATCCCGAGACGGATACTCCTGGTGTCTTGCGCGCCTATGCCGACGGCTATGGCATCGACCATGCTCGCCATAGCTTCCTCACCGGCGACGCGGGTCAGATCAAGGATCTGATGCGTCACTACGGTATCCAGACGCTGCGGGATGACGGCACCATCGTCCATAACGCCGCCTTGATCGTGATCAGCCCTGAAGGCCGCATCGCTTACCGCAGCGAGGGGCCTTCCTTTGACGCCGAGGACATAGCTGCCCGTTTGCTGAAGCTTTCCGGCACCGCCGGTACGAAGACCCGATGACATCGCAGCGTCAGACTGTAATAATCACCGTCATGGCGGTGGCGGTTTACTTTGGCCTGCGCGCCTTGCCTGATACCCAGTGTGCCTTCCTCCATGCAGATCATCAGCCGGTGATCGTCGACGGGGTGGAGTTCTGCGGCGTTAATGAGGAGGCTAACTTCTATTCGCCGAAGGCTTTGCAGTTTCCGGTCGAGCTTAAGGTCGAACTCTCGGCCGACGGAGCCAAGGGCGAACTGAGGCTCATCAAGGAAGACGGTCAGCCTTACTACGGCCACGAACTCGCCGTATCCCACACGCAGAAGGTGCATCTCCATCTCCGTCAGTTCGGCGGTGCCCGCGCCTATGCGCACCTGCATCCGATGCCGGTTGAAGGTGGCATCTGGCGTTTCGACCT
>CAINSX010000154.1 GCA_903853185.1 uncultured Opitutia bacterium | reverse complement strand
GGCTTCTTCGCGACGAACTGAGGTTCAGCGCACCGAGTCGCTCAGTCGGCTGAGCGAGAACGAGAGCACCTGCGAATTACGGCCGCTGTCCTTGAGGGCTTTGCGGCGCTCGGCGGGTAGGTCCGTGAGGGCGCCGGGCACGAAGTTACAGGCGGACTGGAAGAAGCCCTGCGTCTGCGTCGTGAGCGCGATGAGTTTCTTCGCACCGAGCTTCTTAGCCTGACGTTTGGCGAACTCGACGAGTTTGCTGCCGACGCCACGTCCATGGTAGAAGGGCTGCACGTAGACCGCGCCGAGCTCCATCGACTTGCCGCCGGGGTAGGGGCGCAGGGCCGCGCAACCGATGATGCTGTCGTCGATCTCGTAGACGTAGAAGTCGGCGAAGGACGCCTCGATCTGCTGGCGCGTACGGGCGACGAGGGCGTCGGTCTTGGCGCCGTGCTTGGCGAGGTTGTAGAGGGCTTGGGCGTCCTTCTTCTTGGCCTGGCGGATGCGGTCGTAGTCGTTGGCGTGCACCATCGTGCCGAGCCCGACCTTGTCGAAAATCTCGGTGAGGAGGCAGCCGAAGACGCGGCCGTCGAGGATGTGGGCACGCGGGACGTCGTTGTCGAGGGCCTTGGCGGCCTGGACGGCCTTGCTGCGGATGCGCGGGTCGAGCTTCGCGGTCTTGTCCGCGAGCAGGCGCTTGAGGTCGTCCTCGGGCAGGTTGAGCTGCACGACGCCGTTGACCTGCAGGCCGCTGAAGGGCGTGAGGTAGATGAGCTTCGAAGCACCAAGCGCCGAGGCGAGTTCCATCGCGAGGTGGTCGCTATTGACGCGCAACGACTGGCCTTCGCGGTCGCACACGATCGGCGTGACAAGCGGGAGGATGTCCTGCGAGAGCATGGACTTCAGGATGGCGGCATCGACCTTCTCGACCTTGCCGGCGTAAAGGTGGTCCACGCCCTTGATGCGGCCGATCTTGGTGGAACGGACGGCGTTGGTGATGGCGCAGCGCAGTCCTGCCTGGGAAAGGTTTTCGAGGACGGACTGCGAGACGAGCGCCGACGCTTCGCGGGCGAGCGACATCGTGGTGGCGTCGATGGGGCCTTCGCCTTGGACGTCGGACAGCGCGATGTTATGTTCGCCGGCGAGACCGACGAGCTGCTGGCCGATACCGTGCACGAGGACCACCTTGATCGAGAGGCTGCGCAGGACCGCGATGTCGGTCACGATGTTCGCGAAATTCTCGTGGGACACGATCGAGCCGTCGACCGCGATGACGAACACGTGGTCGCGGAACATCGGGACATACCGGAGGATTCCCCGGAGGTCGGTCGGCTTCATGGCGCGCTCACGCTGGCTGGACATGCTCAATCCTTATGGACTCCCGAGCGGGCGGGGCAATACTGATGACGCATGCCGAAGCCGCCCCGAGTCCGCCGTGAGACGGTGCCTCCCGACCTCCAGGAGTCGGTGGACGCCTTCCTGGCCCACCTCTCGCTCGAGCGTGGCGCGGCGAAGCTGACAACGGAGGCCTATGAATCCGACCTGGTCCGCTTCGCCGCCCATTGCGGTCGGGCTGGCCGGACGAACTGGACCGAAGTCTCGCTCACCGACGTCGACTCTTGGACGCGCGCTTTAGACCGCAAGGGCCACGCGGCCGCCTCGATGGCCCGCCGGCTTTCGGCGGTGCGTTCCTTTTCCGCCCATTTGGTCCGCAGCGGCCTCCGCCGCGACGATTTCACCGAGCTCGCCCACGGTCCGAAACTCCGCCGCAAGCTGCCCGGCATGATTAGCGCCGAAGAAGCCGCCAGGGTCGTCTCCGCGCCCGACACCGGCACGCCGCAGGGACTGCGCGACCGTGCGATGCTTGAGATGATGTACGGCTCGGGCCTGCGTATCTCCGAGCTCTGTGGGCTCGAGATTCAGGCCATCGACATCGACTCGGCCTTGGTGCGCGTCACCGGCAAGGGATCCAAGGATCGCGTCGTGCCCGTCGGCGAGACGGCGCTTGTCGCCTTACATGCCTACCTCAAGGCCGGCCGGCCTAAGCTCGTGCGCCCGAAGACTGGTAGCGCTCTCTTTCTGAGTGCCCGTGGCGTTGCCATCTCCCGCAAGACCTTCTGGCTTGGTGTAAAACAGGCGGCCCAGCGCGCCGGCGTGTCGGTACCTGTGAAGCCGCACCTGCTGCGCCATGCCTTCGCGACGCACCTGCTCGAAGGCGGTGCAGACCTCCGCTCGATCCAGGAGATGCTCGGCCACGCCGACATCGCCACGACCCAGATCTACACGTCGGTCGATCGCACAGCCTTGTCGGACGCGCACCGTCGCCACCACCCTCGCGGGCGGGGCAAGGGGCGTTAACGTCCGAAGAGGACGAAGAGACCGCCGATGATCGAGGCCGCGGTCAGAGCGCCAATCAGGAAGCGGGTGCCGAAGGGGATATCCAGTGGAGCCAGTTCTTCGTCGGCGTCGGTCGGACGGACCACCGCTTCGCGGAGGATCGAGAAGTAGTAATGGATGCTGATCGCCACGCCGATGAGGGCGGCGCCGAGGACCCACCAGAGCTTAGCGGAGACGAGCAGTGTCAGCACGAGCAGCTTGGCGATGAAGCCCACGGAGGGCGGCACGCCGGCCAAGGAGCCGATGCCGAAGCCGAGCGAACTGGCGAGGAGCGGCGAGCGACGGAGCAGGCCGCGGAGGGCGAGCTGCGGGCGACGATGGTCTTCGACGGCCGGCAGGGAGACGAGCGCCTGGGCGGTGAGGAAGGTGCCGATCACATAAGCGAGCAGGTAGATGACGATGACCTGTTCGACGTCGTAGCCGAAGGCGGTGACTCCCGGTAGCACGAGGGCGGCCGTGACCGCAGCGAGGATGAAGCCAGCGTGCGAGACGCCGGAGAGCGCGAGCGTGCGTTTCACGTCAATCGTGGCGAGGGCGCCGAGGTTGCCGGCGAGGAGGGTGAGGACGGCGCCGACGGCGAGCAACGGGGCGAGCTTCACGGCAATCGGGGCGAACGGTCCAGTCGCGAGGAGGACGAGCGTGAACGCACCGGCGGCCTTGGAGGCCGTGCCGAGGAACGCGGTCGTCGGCGTCGGGGCGCCCTGGTAGACGTCCGGGATCCAGGTGTGGAAGGGGAAGGCGCCGAGCTTGAAGGCGACGCCGCCGAGGATCAGCGCGATGCCGGTGAGCGTCAGCGGTGAGATCGTGTGCGCGGCGGACTGGGCGGCGAGGGCCTGACCGATCTGGGTGAAGTTGAGCGAGTCGGTTACGCCTGGGGCCGCGCCGAGCGCACCGTAGACGAGCACGATGCCCATCAGCAGGAGGGCGGAGCTGAGGCCGCCCGCAACGAGGTATTTCACGCCGGCTTCGAGTGAGGCTTCGCTGCGACGCAGGTAGCCGACGAGCACGTAGAGGCCGACGGCGGCCGTCTCGAGCGCGAGGAAGAACGTGACGAAGTGATTCGACTGCACGAGGAGCATGAACGCGGCGGTCACGACCAGCAGCACGTGATGGTAGTCGGCCACGGCGGCGTCGCGATCGCGCAGGAAGCCTTCGGCGAGGAAGCTCGTCAGCAGGGCCGACAACAGGAAGACCATGCGCACGCCATCCGTCGGCAGATTCTGGCGGAGTAGGCCGGCGAATGAAGCGACGTCGGCCGATTGGACCCACGGACCATTGGTCAATGCCATGATCGCGACCAGAATTAGGCCCGTGCGGGCGGTGATCGGGATGAGCGAGCGCAGTGCCTTCGGGAGGAACATGGCCTGCAGGAGGCAGAGGAGCGAGAGGCCGGCGACGGCGATCTCCGGGAGGATGGACAGCCAGTCGGCCGGGCGCGGGGCCAGGACCTTGAAGACCGGATCGATATCGGCGAGGAAAGGAATCATCGGACAGAAAGCTTAGCGCTTGGCAGGTGCGGCGGCGTCGGCCTTGACGGGCGCCTTCGCGTTATGTTGGGAGAAGGTGGTGATGCCGGCGGCGACGGGATTCACCGACTTCGTCACGATCGAAGGCACGAAGCCGATCGTCAGCGAAGCGCCGAGCAGCACGAAGGCCGCGAAGCGTTCGGCCCAGCCGAGGTCGCCGAAGGGTGCGGAGGCGAAGCGCTTCTCGAGCGCCTCGGAGGCCTGGCCAAAGAACGTGGAAGCCACGGCGCGGAGCGCGTAGACGGCCGAGATCACGACGGTCGAGGCGACGAGTGCCTGGAGCCAGAGCGGCTGGGCGCGGAGCGCGAGGAAGACGCCGACTTCGCCCCAGAAGTTCCCGAAGCCGGGAAGTCCGATGGAAGCCATCGTAGCGGCGATGAAGAGCGCGGCGAGGATCGGTGTGCGCGATGCGAGGCCGCCCAGTTCATCGAGGCGGTAGGTGCCGGCGCGGGCACGGACGGCGTTGGCAAGGAGGAAGAGCGCGGCGCAAGAGAGGCCGTGCGCGACCATCAGGAAAGCAGCGGCGTCAAGGCCGTCAGCCTTGCCGGAGACGCCGCAGACCCAGACGCCGAGGAAGATCGGTCCCATGTGGGCGACGGAACTCCAAGAGAGCAGTTGCTTGAGGTCGCGCTGCGCGAGGCAGATCAGGCCGACGAGCAGGACGTTGGCGAGGGCGAACCAGAGGAACCACGTTCCGAGCGAACCGCCGGTGATGTCGAGGCTGCTGAGGCCGAGGAGCATGATGCCGTAGAGGCCGAACTTCTTGAGGGCGCCGGCGTGAAGCATCGAGACCGGGGTCGGGGCGGCGGAGTAGCCAGGTGCAGCCCAAGAGTGGAAGGGGAAGAGCGAGGCGAGCGTGCCAAGGCCGAAGAGCACCAATGCGCCGGTGGCGGCGGGGATGGATTTCGCGCTCTGGAGGCCGTGCGCGACGCTTTCGAACGTGGCCGCGCCATAGTCGACACCGGAAGCGTCAATCGCGATGAGGATGCCCGCGAGGGATGCCATGGCGCCGGCGGTGAGATAGATCGCCATCTGCATGGCGGCCGGACGACGGCCTTCGCCGCCCCAGAAGAGCGTGAGGATGAACGTGGGGATGAGCGCGAACTCGTGGAAGAAGTAGAAGCCGACGAGGTGATTGGTCCCGAACACGCCGAGCGTGCCGCCGAGCATGAACAGGATCAGGCCGAGGTAAGTGTTACGTCCTTCCACTTCCTGCGTGAGCGCCTTGATGCCCGCGGCCAGGCCGACGAGTGAGGTCATCGCGAGGAGCGGTGCGCCGAGGCCATTGAGCGCGAAGCCGAAGCCCCAGAAGCCTTCGGACTGGAACTGCTGCGGCGCGGTGCTCGGATTGGACCAAAGGATAAGGAGCCAGGGACCGAGGACAGCCGGGATGGCGAAGCCGCCGAAGGCGAAGCCCGAGGCGAAGCTGCGAGGGAGGTCGCGTCCGGCGAGCAGGATCAGGCCGACGAGGATCGGGGCCGTGATGGCGAGCGCGAGGAGCGTGGCGGGAAAAGTGTCCATGAATTAGCGAGCGATGAGGAACCAGGCCAGGAAGAGGGAGCCGAGGACGATCCAGAGCGCGTAGGCGCGCGTCTGGCCGCGGTGGAACGAACGGCCGGTTAGGTAGCCCAGCACGGCGGGGACGCCGCCACCGATCCAGCGCACGGCGACGCCGTTGATGATCAGCAGGTCGAGGAAGGCGACGAACTCGGCGAGGCGGCGCTGCACGGAGTCGACGTACCAGAGGTAAAGGCCGTCCATCCAGCGGTACTCGAGAATGTGATAGGTGCGTGGCGAGACGACCTGCAGGGCGTCGGCGCCGCGGACGCTGCCGTAGAACTTCAGCGCGCCGAAGAAGCCGACGACGAGCGAGAGCAGGCCGACGATCGTCGAGGGAGCGGTGAGGTGGAAGGCGACTTCGCCGAGGGCGTGTTCAATCGGCTGGAGCGAACCCGCGGGGATGATGGTGTGGGCGAGGAAACCGCCGGCGACGGAGTAGACGAGGCCGAGCACGACGAGCGGCAGGGTCATCGTCCAGGGCGACTCATGTGCGTGGGACGCTTCTTCGGAGTTGGCTTCGCCGAGGAAGACCAGACGGATCATGCGGCCGCTGTAGAGGCAGGTCGCGAGCGCGGCGAGGGACAGGAAAGCGAAGATCGCGATGTGGTCGCCGTGGTAGGCCGCCTCGATGATGGCGTCCTTGGAATACCAGCCGGCGAGGAAGGGCACGGCGCAGTTCGAGAGCGTCGCGGCGATGAACGTCGCAGCGGTGAGCGGCATCTTCTTCAGCAGGCCACCCATCTTGAGCATGTCCTGCTCATGGTGGCAGCCGTGGATGACGGAGCCGGCGCCGAGGAACAGCGTGGCCTTGAAGAACGCGTGCATTGCCATGTGCATCAGCGCGAGCTCGGGGTGGCCGAGGCCGATCGCGCAGCCCATGATGCCGAGGTGCGCGAGGGTCGAGTAGGCGAGGGATTTCTTGATGTCCGTCTGCGCGAGCGCGCAGAGGCCGGCGAGCGCGGCCATGCCGGCGCCGGAGATTGCGATGAAGTGCAGGACCTCAGGAGCGAGCAGGAAGCTCACGCGAGCCATGAAGTAGACGCCCGCAGCGACCATCGTCGCGGCGTGGATGAGCGCGGAGACCGGCGTCGGGCCGGCCATCGCGTCCGTGAGCCAGACGTGCAGAGGGAATTGGGCGGACTTGCCGAGGAAGCCGCACATGAGCAGCGCGCCGACGGCGACGGGGATGGTCTTGGCGGCGGCGGCGTGGTCCTTGAGCGCGGCGAAGTCGAGCGTGCCGTAGAGCGAGAGGCACATCGCGATGCCGAGGATGAATCCAAGGTCGCCCACGCGGTTGACGATGAACGCCTTCTTCGAGGCGGCAGCAGCGTAGTCCTTGTCGAAGTAATGCGCGATCAGCATGTACGAGCTGAAGCCCACGAGTTCCCAGTAGATGAACGTCATGAGCAGGTTGTCGGCGACGACGATGCCCAGGATGGAGAACATGAAGATCGAGAGGCCGGCGAAGAAACGGCCGCGGGCCGGGTCTTCCTTCATGTAACCGACGGAGAAGAGGTGAATCCACGCGGCGACGAACGACACCACGAAGAGCATCAGGCGCGCGTTGGCGTCGATGAGGTAGCCGAAGCCGAGGCTGACGCCGCCAAACTTCGCGAGCTCGACGTGCCAGGTGACGTCCGCGGTGGCCGAGGTGAGTAGCTTGAGCGAGAGGCCGGCGATGGCGAAGGCGACGCTGGTGGAGAGCCACGCGGCGAGGCCGCCGGCGCGGCGCAGGAATAGTGCGGAGAGCGCGGCGGCTCCCAGCGGCAGGAACAGGATCCAGTGGACCAGGGACGAAAGGTCGGAAGGCATCGGAAAGGCTTAGTCGCGGAGGGTGGTGAGCGCGTCGGACTGCACCGTGCCGCGCTTGCGGAACAGGGCCACGATGAGCGCGAGGCCGACGGCGACCTCGGCGGCCGCGACGGTGATGACGAAGAAGACGAGGACGGCGCCGTCCATGGTGCGGTTGAAGCGCGAGAAGGCGACGAGCGCGAGCGTGGCGGCGGCGAGCATGAGCTCGAGGCACATGTAGACGACGAGCAGGTTGCGGCGCATCAGCACGCCGGTCAGGCCTAGGACGAAGAGGAGGCCCGCCAGGATGAGGTGGTGAGCGAGAGAGGTGTTTTCCATGGCGGAAAGGTCAGGCGTTGGACTCGGGGTTGTCTTTGCTCAGGGAGACGACGCCGACGAGGGCGACGAGGAGCAGGAAGCCGGCGATTTCCAAGGGCAGGAGATACTTCGTGTAAAGCAGGCGGCCGAATGACTTGGCGGCGGTGGTGAACTCGGCCGGGTTGACGGAGAGTTCAGGCGGCGTGGTGCCGGCCTTGACGGTCGAGACGGCGCCGGACCAGTGGAAGAGCCAGAGCACGCCGGCGGCGAGGAGGAAGAAAGTGGCGAGGCCGAGCGCGGCGGTCTTCCACGGATAAGCTCCCGTCGCGTCCTCGGTATCGAGGAGCATGATGATGAACAGGAAGAGCACCATCACGGCGCCGGCGTAGACGAGGACCTGCAGTACGCCGAGGAAGTAGGCGTCCAGGAGGAAGAAGTCGGCGGCCACCCCGACCAGGGCGAGGATCATCCCCATGGCGGACGTCACCGCGTTGCGGCTGAGGACCAAGAGAAGGGCAGCCCCGAGGGTCAGTGCTGCGAAGAAAATAAACAGGCCGTCCGGCATGGGTCGGACGGTAGGGCGGGGGGAGGTATTGGAAAGGAGAAAACGCCCCTAAACGCCCTTTTTTGCCACTTTATTGGGGTCATTAGGCCCCCGCCGCCCTCGCCCCCTTAAATATGACGGAAAACGCTCAATACCTCAAAGCGGCCGGTGCCGACGCATCACGCAGGTGGGGTGCTGGGCGATGACCTCCCCGGCGTCGAACCGTCCGGTCCAATCGGGGAAAAAGGCGTCCGCCTCGGGCTCCATGTCCACATGGGTAAGAATCAGCTCGGCGCACCAAGGCAGGGCTTCGGCATACAGCGCGGCACCACCGGCCAGGAAAAGGGTCTTGGTCGGTTCGACCTGCGCGGCTTCCATCCAGTTCTTGGCGACGATCACGCCGGGCGCGGTGAAACCAGAACGGCTGAGCACGACGGTGGTGCGCCCGGGGAGCGGACGGCCGATGGACTCATACGTCTTGCGACCCATGAGCAGCACCTGGCCCATGGTGGTCGCCTTGAAGAACGCGAAGTCCTCCGGGATGCGCCACGGCAGCTTGTTGTTGAGGCCGATGCCGCGGTTGCGCGCGACGGCCGCGATGGCGATGAGCGGGCGACCGAGGTCCACGACGTCAGATGGCGACGGGCGCCTTGATCGCCGGATGCGGGTCGTAGCCTTCGATCACGATGTCCTCGAACTTGAACGCGAAGAGGTCTTTCACCTCGGGGTTCAACACCAGGCGGGGCAGGGCGCGCGTCTCGCGCGAGAGCTGCAGTTCGACCTGCTCCACATGGTTGGAATAGATGTGCGCGTCGCCGAAGGTGTGCACGAAATGGCCCGGTTTCAGGCCCGTGACCTGCGCGATCATATGCGTGAGCATGGCGTAGCTGGCGATATTGAACGGCACGCCGAGGAAGAGGTCCGCGCTACGCTGATACAGCTGGCAACTGAGGCGACCGTCGGTCGATACGTAGAACTGGAAGAGGGTGTGGCAAGGGGGCAGGGCGACTTGGTCGGCTTCCTGCGGATTCCAGCCGGTGACGATCAGGCGGCGGCTCGAGGGGTTGCGTTTGATTTCGTCGACGATGCGCTTGATCTGGTCGACGCCGTCGTTCTCGTAAGTGCCATCAGGCTTTTTCGTCGCGCCGAAGCGTCGCCACTGATGGCCGTAGACGGGACCGAGGTCGCCTTCCGGGCGGCCGAACTTCGCGCACTGCTCAGCGCTGGCCCATTCGTTCCAGATGCTGACGCCGCGCTCGGTGAGCCAAGCGTTCTGGGTGCTGCCGGAGAGGAACCAGAGGAGCTCGTGTGTGATCGACTTGAGGTGGACCTTCTTAGTGGTGAGCAGAGGGAAGCCTTCGGCGAGGTCGAAGCGGAGTTGCGCCCCGAAGATACCGATCGTGCCCGTGCCGGTGCGGTCGCCCCGGATTTCTCCGTGCTGCCGGACGTGGCGAAGCAGGTCGAGATAGGCCTTCATGGGTCTCGGTTATTCTCCGGAAAGCCCCCGCCGCAACACGGAAAGCCGAACCTTTCGCCCTTGCCACCCCGCCCGTCGGGAGACACCCCTTTGGGGTAGCCAACATGAGCGAAAAGCCCGACCTCAACGCCATCTCCCACGACCTGCATGCGGTCCGTAAGGAGAAGCTCGCCCTGCTTCGCGCCGCGGGCGAAGACCCCTTCCGTGCCGAGTGGAACCAGACCCATGTTTCCAACGAATGCCCGGCTCTCCTGCCCGAAGGCGTTGAAGAAGGTCCCGAGGTCTCCGTCGCCGGACGCATCGTCGCCCTGCGCGTGATGGGCAAGGCGAGCTTCGTCAAGATCCTCGACCGTGGCGGCCTCATCCAGACCTACTTCACCCGCGACGCCCTGGGCGACGCGTATGACACCCATTTCAAGAAGATGGTCGACTCCGGCGACTTCGTCGGCGTCCGCGGCAAGCTCTTCCGCACCAAGACCGGCGAGGTCACGGTGCGCGTGGCCGAATACAAGATGGTCGCGAAGTCCCTCCGCCCGCTGCCCGAGAAGTGGGCCGGTCTGACCGACGCCGAGAAGATCTACCGCCAGCGCTACCTCGACCTTGTCGTCAACGAGGAGTCCCGCCGCCGCCTCTTCACCCGCAGCCGCGTCGTCGAATCAATCCGCCGCTTCCTCTGGAGTCGCCAGTTCACCGAAGTCGAGACCCCGGCCCTGCACGCCATCGCCGGCGGTGCCGCGGCCCGTCCGTTCGAGACGCACTCCAACGCGCTCGACTGCGATTTCTATCTCCGCATCGCCCTCGAACTCCACCTGAAGCGCTGCCTCGTCGGTGGCATGGACCGCGTCTTCGAGATCGGCCGCGTCTTCCGTAATGAAGGCGTCTCGGTGAAGCACAGCCCTGAATTCACGATGCTCGAGGCCTACCAGGCCTATACTGACTACCGTGGCATGATGGAGCTCGTCCGCTCGATGATCCAGAAGGTCTGCGCCGAAGTCATCGGCACGACCAGCGTCGTCCGTCCGGACGGCGTGGCGATCGAGCTCGGCGGCGAATGGCGCGAAGCGAAGTACAAGGACCTC
>CAINSX010000153.1 GCA_903853185.1 uncultured Opitutia bacterium | reverse complement strand
GCCGACATTGCGGTCGATGGACCACTCGTTGTCATTGAGGACGATGACCAAGCGCTTCGTGGATTTGGCGGCGTTGTTGAGCGCCTCCATGGTGACGCCACAGGTGAGGGCCGCGTCGCCGATGAGCGCGACGACATGGGAGTCCTCGGCGAGGCGATCGCGGGCGTTGGCGAGACCGACGGCGGCGGAGAGCGCCGTGCCGGCATGGCCCGCGCCGAAGACATCGTGCAGGCTCTCTTCGCGATTCAGGAAGCCGCTCAGGCCGCCCGTCGTACGGATACCATCGAAGTCAGGGCCGTTGCGGCCGGTGAGCAGCTTGTGCACGTAGCCCTGGTGGGCCACGTCGAACACGAACTTGTCCTGCGGCGTACCGAAGACGCGGTGCAGCGCGATCGAGAGCTCGACCACGCCGAGATTGGGACCGATGTGGCCGCCGTTCTTGGCCGTCACGGCGACGAGGCGTTCGCGGATCTCCTGCGCGAGGAGCGGGAGCTGCTCGGGAGCGAGGGCCTTGACGTCTTCTGGCCCGCGGATGGACGCGAGGAGCGACATCAGCCCTGCGATTCGTCGCCGCGCTTACCCAGCTGCTCGATGCGCAGTTCGGCGGCCTCGAGCGACTTCTGGCAGGACTTCAGGAGGCGCATGCCTTCCTCATATTTCGCGACGAGCTCATCGAGCGAGACATCGCCGGACTCGAGGGACTCGACGAGCTGCTCGAGCTTCTTGAGTTCGGCCTCGAAGCCTTCCTTGCCGGAAGCCGAGGCGGGTTTCTTGTCCGCGCACATGGACCTACTGTCAGCGGAGCCCCCTCCCCTCTCAAGCGGATTGTGCAGACTCAGGCCAGAAGACGGGCCCAAGCCTGTTCGGCCGTGACACCCCGGAGCGCCACGACCTTCGCGGGCGAAGCCGCCCCGGAGACCAAGGACACGCCGGTGGCCGGCAGTCCGAGTTTCTCAGCCAGCAGCTCGAGGATTTCTCGGTTGGCCTTGCCCCCTTCGGGCGGGGCGGCGACGCGGACCTTCAGGGCCTCACCTAAGCGACCCACAATCTCGGAACGCGAGGCGCCCGGGACGGCCTTCACCTTAAGACGACAGGAGATGCCGCTCACAGATACTGCGTGAGGCCCTTCACCGTCTTCGCGTCGAGGCGGCGGACAAGCGCCACGGAAAGGTCGACGCAGGCCTGCAGGTCAGCGACGTCGATGACCGCGTTGTGCGTATGGATATAGCGCGCGGGCACGCCGAGCACGATGACCGGGACGCCCAGTTCGTGGGCTTGGAAGGAACGCGCATCGGTTCCGCCCGTGCGACGGACCGCGAGCTGGCAAGGGATACCTTTCGCCGCCGCCACCTCGAGGGTCAAGTCGACGAGACGGGGATTCATGATGGCCGTCGGATCGTAGGCGCGCACCTGGACGCCGCCGCCGAGGGCACCCTGCATCTCGCCATGCGGCGCGAGGCCGGGCAGGTCGTCGGCCGGCGGGCCTTCGAGCACGATCACGACATCGGGCTTCGCGAGACGCGCGGCGACGACCGCGCCGCGGCAGCCGACTTCTTCCTGCACCGTTGCGACGGCGAGCAACTCGCAGGGCGTCGCGGAAGCATCGAGCTCGTGCGTCGCGAGCGTGAGCGCGGCCATGCCGACGCGGTTATCAAAGGCTTTGGCCGAATAGAGACCGGGCTCAGCGAGGGCCGTGAATGGGCCTTCGGGCACGACCGGATCGCCTGGGCGGATGCCGAGTCGCGCGACGGATTCCGCCGAGCGCGCACCGATATCAACCAGCACCTTATCGGCCGAAGCGGCCTGGGCACCGCCCTGGTGGGGCGGGAGCGCAGCGACGATACCGATGAATTCCTTCTGCGCGGCGCGCGACCAGATGCGGAGACGTTGGGCGGCGAGGACGCCGTCCGGCCAGCCGCCGACGGGCGTCAGGCGAAGAAAACCGTCGGGCGTGACCGACTGAACCAGGAAACCGATCTCGTCCATGTGGGCCGTGAGGACCACGCGCGGACCCTTCTTCTCCTTCGCCGGCGAAGCGAGCACGCCACCGAGGCCGTCGGCCTGCAGCGTGCGGCCGCGCAGTTCGCGGACGAAGATCGCGCGAACCGCGTCCTCGTGGCCGGAGGTGCCGTGGGCTTGCGTGTAGGCCTCCAGCAGACGGAGGGCTTCAGAAGGACGCTTGGACATGGGAAAAGAATCAGCGCGGCTGGCGGGTCTGCAGGCGCGGCTTCAGGCCGGCCTTGGCGACCGCGTCGAGCGCATGGACGGCGGCGCCCGTAAGCGAACGCTCATCGGCAACGATCACCACTTCGGTACCCGGCGACTTCAGCGCGTGGTCAACGAGGGCCTTGGCGAGCGCGGCGGAGGCGATCTCCTTACCTTCCAGGTAGAGCTTACCGTCGCGGTCGACGCCCACGACGAGCGTCGTGGCGGGCGTGCCTTCGGAGCCCGCGGAAGCCGTCGGCGGGATAATCGCCATCGTGCGGGCCTGCTCGAGGCGTCCGCTGATGAGCAGGAAGAAGACCAGCACCACCATCACGTCGATGAGCGGCACCACATTGATGTCGGCGCGGCGGCGGCGCGTGACGACGAGGCTCATCGGCGGCGGGCTTCCAGCGCTTCGACGAGCACGTCGAGACGGGAAGAGAGGACTTCAAGGCGACGGCCGAGCCAGTTCGCGGCGATGAGCGCCGGAATCGCGATGCAGAGGCCGATCATTGTCGTGCTCAGCGCGAGGCCGACGCCACGGGTGAGCGTCTGGGAATCGGGCAGGCCTTGCTCCGGAAAGAGGGTGGCGAGACCCGTGACCGTGCCGAGCAGGCCGAGGAGCGGGGCGGCGGCGACGATACTGTCGAGGAGATGCAGGCCGCGATGGAGACGGATCAGCTCGTTGCGCGTCCAGGCCTTGAGCACTTCGCCGGTGGCGCCGTCTTTCCAGCGTTGCACCAAGCGGCCCGCGACGGACTCGCCGTCAGCTGGCCCGACTTGGTCGAGGTTACCATTTAAGACGGACTTAAGAACCGACTCGGGAGCCACGCGGGAGACCCGCAGGGCCAACGCACGTTCCACGACGAGGAAGACGGCGAGCAGCGAGCAGATCGACAACGGCCAGATGAAGATTCCGGCTCCTTGGAGTAGGGTTTGCACCCCATGAGCCTCCCCAAACCTCAAAGAGTCGCAAGCCCGCTCTTTAAATGCCTGTTTTATGATTTTAAATGCTATTTAAATGATTTTAAATGATTTTATTCCGCCTTTTGGAACAAATGCGAATAACCAATCCTTTGACATTAGCCTAGGGGGGTTTACCGTGAATTTACCCCAATTTACTATGAGACTAAAACGCTCAGGTTTCTCCCTCGTTCTGTCACTTACCATCATGGCCGCGATGGTCATGATGGTGATCGTCCTTGCCTCGTTCCTCCAGGTCGAGAGCCGCCTCGCCCAGAGCCACGCCGGCTACCTCCGCGCCCGCTATAACGCCCTCGCCGCGGCCAAGATCGCCGTCGGCCAGCTCCAGCAGCTCGCCGGCCCTGACCAGCGCGTGACCATGCGCGCGGACATGTACGCGAACAACGATGTCGCCGTCGGCAATAACGATGCCTCGACCGTGGTGGCCTCGCGGCCAGCGGCTTCAAATAATTACTCAGGCAACAACGCCCCGTCCGGCGGCAAACTCTCGCACCAGAAGCGCTACCTCACCGGCGTCTGGGCCACGGGTGGCGCAGATAGCACCAAAGTCCGCGACTGGGATGTCACCAACCCCGCCGAGTCGCGCCTCTTTCTCGGCTGGCTGGCGTCACCGTTCGATGCCAACGCGGATGCGGAGCTATCGGGTACTCCCACGAACTACGTCCCCAACCGCACCTACATGCTCGCCACCGGCGGCGCGAACGGCAAGCGCCGCAAAGCGGTCATGACGGAAGGCCAGGCGCTGATCGACAATCTCTCGTCGCCCATCGAAGCCAATCCGGACGGCGTGCTCGTGCCGCTGGTTTCCTACGGCACGGTCAACCTCCCTGCAGGGCTGACTTCCTTCCAGCGCAACTACATGGGCGCCATCGACGCGCGCCCCCAACCCCTGCCCGGCCCCGCGTTCGCCAACGGAGCGACGCTCGGTGCCAACGGCCGTTATGCTTTCTGGATCGGTGACGAAGGCGTCAAAGCGAAGATCAATCTCCCCGACGCCTACGGTAACAACACCTCCGGCGCGTCGCTCGCGACCCTGCCTTGGGACCAAGGTTTCTCCGCTTCGGCAGCGATGCGCACCTCCATCGGCACCATCGGCGCTGCGGGCGGGAGCATCAAGGAAGGCGTGAATCTCAAGTACGTCCTGCCCGCTGGCTTCAATTTTGATACCTGGCGCAACAAGGACATGACCGACGCAGCCAACAACGGCACGGCCTTGCAACTCGCCAAGGCCATCGGCGTCCCGGGCCTCTCCTCATGGGCATACAAGATGGGCGGCAACTCCGCCGCCGCTGGCGACGCGATGAACCTCGCGACCAAGATGCTCTGGCATGACGTCACCACCTGGTCGTTCTCCTCCCTCACCGACACCTACAGCGGCGGGGTTAAGACGGACCTTTCGACCGCATTCGAAATCCCGTATTCGATGTACCGCGGAACCGAAGTCTATCCAGGGCAGAAAGACAGCACGATCACGATAAACCCCAATCAGCGCAAGCAGTCGCTCTTCCACGGCGCGCCGAACAACACCAACGCCGGCGGGACCGACCTCGGCTACGCCGTGGACCTAGACTATAACCGCCCCAACTTGGTGGACTCCATCGGCTCGGCGAATCAAGTCCTGCTCGGCTCTCCGCGCGCCTCGGAATGGGCGCCGCGCTACCTCTCGGGCTTACTTGGCACCTCTTACAGTAACCTGAAGACACGCAACGGCGAGACGCCCGACCGCAATGGTTTCGTCTACGAAGCCCCGCTCCGCTCTGCATTCTTCAACACCGACCGCGAACTCGCCAACACGGAGCGCAGCAATAATGCCCTCGGGACCAGCACGCTTCGCGTCAACAGCTACCCTTGGCCTGAACTCAACGGCACCACGGCCATCGAAAATCTGGCCGGACGCATCACCCGCGGCCCGACATGGGACCTGTACCGCAATTACTACCGCATGTACAAGAAAGAGATCGAAGCCAGCTCGGTCGCAAGCAACGCCGCCAATCGCAGTCAAGCCCTGCCGAGCACCACCGGTGCAAGCGGGCAGGCCTTCATCGCCCGCGGCGTCGAGCCACTGAGCTTCGCATCTGGTAACCGCATCGCGCCCATGCACGCCCAGTATGTAAACCCCGTCAGCAAGCCGCCCTACGCACCGGTCACCCCGCCCGACAACTACTACTCTTCGGGCGGCTTCTCCTCGAAGTATTACTACCGCAATAATTTCACCGCGCCGTCCGATGCGCCGCTCTTTCAGGGCGAACAGCGTCTGCGCTACCCTTTCATCCTGCCGAATCGCTACGCTACCGGCGTGACGAACTTCGACCGCACAGGCTTCGCCAAGCCGACCGGCCAGGCGGATGCGTCGATCACTTCGACGAATCAGAACCTCACGACACGGCCCTGGCCCACGGCCATGAGCCTGACGCCGTCGATCGTACGCTTCTCGATGATTTTCTCGGGCGTGTATGAATCCACCTCGCCAAGCAGCCCCGGAGGTACCATCGGCGTGACGGTCGACCCGGTCGTCGTCGTCTACAATCCCTACGATTGCCCGATTGAGTTCGAAGGCATCGCGATGGTCACCAACGGCCAATCGCTTCCCTACATCTTCGACGTCAAACTCAAGAACTGGAGATTCAACTCCACCTCTCCGCAATATTTCTCCCCCTCGGGCACCGGCCGGTTCGGGACCGAGCCCGTGCCCGTCGCCAGCCCTCAGGTGCTCCCGCGCTATGCGACGGTCCAGCGCGACCTTCTGCTCGGCGAGGTCGCCTTGGGTGACGGTGAATACGACAACCGCTCCTTCTCGTTCCGCGTGACCAAGGGCCCCGGTCAGGTCTTCCGCCTGGAGCCGGGCGAAGTCAAGGTGCTGAGCACGCCCTACAATCAGAACGCCAACTATAGCTCGACCCGCGCAAACAACACGTCCATCCGCGGCACCGAGGGATTCGATTTCGGTTCGCGAGCGGTTTATAAGATGACGCCGTTCGCCAACGTCCGCTACCGACAGGTCGACGTGAACCTGCAGATGGACACCTGCTATCCTCCGGCGCAGACGCACGACTCCCGCATGTGGACCTGGGCGTTCACGCCGATCTCCCCGAGCACGGGCAAGGCGTATACCGACCCGACCACCATGCCAGATTGCAAATTCATCGGCGACTATTGCACCAATTATTCCTCCGCCGGCCTGATCAGCTACAGCCAGCTCGCGACCATGTGGGGCCAAGTGGTGACCGCGCGCGACCTCCATGACGCCCTGCCCTCCTGGGACGGCTCCGCCAAGTCACTCTACTCGCTGATCAGCTTCTACGCGAATCAGACCTTCACGACGCCCAACGGCGGCGTCTACAACTCGCTGAGCTTCACGATGCGTAATTCCGGCTGGGTCAGCTACGATGGCTGCGTCGTCGGCGAGGAAGGCCGCAACCCGGATAAACCCGATTATCCCGGCGTCACGTACAGCGATGCCCCCTTCGTCTTCCCGCGCAAACATACCGGAACGACGAGCATCGGCGGACACCAAGCCTGGAACTTCTACCTGCTCGGCAATAAATCCTACGACGGCCAGCAGCTCAACGCCGACCGTCGCTGGTTCGGCGCACCTGACTACAGCAACAACAACTCGCTCGCCACGTTCAAATACGAAGGCTCCGAATCCGCTCCGGGCATGAACCTTGTCGACGAGCCGCTGCTGCTGAGCTTCCATGCGCTCACCGCGGGCTGGCCGATGTACGGCAACGACAACGCCCACTACTCGAACTTGATCGTCCCGAACGAAGACTGGAAGGCCTCCATGGGCTTGACCGCCCGTACGCCTGACTACCGCGTCCCCACCGGCATGGCGGGTTACACCGACAACCTCGCGGCCGGCAGCTCTTCTGGCATCTCCGTGATGGGCACGCCCAACGGCGACCCAGAATACGGCTACATCGAAGTGACCGGCGGCCGAGCCAACACCCTCGGCAGCCGCGTCACCGGCGTGATTCGCACCAGTCCCGGCCTCAACGGCGAAAAGCAGCAGTTCTTCATGTCGGACTTCGCCCTGCGGTCCGCCGACATATCGAGCGACTCCAGCCACAAGTGGTATCCGCAGAATGCGAACACCCACTTCGACGGGGCCAAGAATTACGACTCCTACATCGCGACCTGGAATGGCGTCTCCGTCGACACCCTGCGCACTCCCAACGAGATGCTGAACGCCCCGATGTCGCCCTACTTTATCAGCGTCCGCCCGCAATCAGCCCACCTCTACGCTTATGACGGCAAGGCGCATACGCCGATCGGCTGGATCATGTCGCAGAAGCAGCTGGACTACAACCTGAGCACTTTCGGCAACCTGCAGATTTCCAACGACCACATGAACGCCTACTGGGGGCAGAGCGTGGCGCCCTCTGGCCTCGGCGAGCGCTCCGACGCGGTGCTATTCCCCGTGCCGCGGCGCCCGCTGCTCTCGCTGGCCCAGCTCGGCTCCGCGGGAGCCGCACAAGTCATCACCGATGCTGACTTCACCGTCGGTTCCTCCTTCGCCAACCCGGGCATCTCCGACCTGACCAAGATCACCGAATGGCCGGGCCCGAAGGATGCCTCCGGTGAAGACGTCCCCGTACCGGAGTTGGGTTATGTAGCGAAAGTGGAAGGCACACGCCCGGCCCGTAATTTCGCCCAAGTCCGCACCGACCATGCTTTCGCGGCGAATCTCGCCCTGTGGGATGGCTTCTACTTCAGCGGGCTCAATCTCCAGGCGGCTTCCTACTCGCTACCGGCCTACAAGAATAACTTCCCGGGAGGACCTGACCTGCCCGTCGATGCGACCATCGCAAAAGACCAGCTGGACGCGCTGAAGAAAGCGACGGGTAATTCCTCGTTGACCGGTAACTCCTTCACGGAACTTAAAGACGCGATGAACGCAGGGTATAATCCCCTCGCGAACAAGCGCATGGTCTACATCCCGGACCTCAAGGCTGCGGCTGACCCCACGACCTTCCCGCTGCCGACCGAGTTCCCGCACCCGACCTACCTAGCCCGCAACTCCCTCTACGACGGCGGCTTCAACGTGAACTCCACCTCCAAGCAGGCATGGAAAGCCGTGCTGGCTGGAATGAAGGGACAGAACATGCCTGACGGACTGACCACCAACGGCACCGTCCTGACCCGTTTTGCGCGCAGCTTCATTCCGAGTGTCGGCGCCAAGACCGCCTGGAACAGCTACCGCGAACTCACTGACGCCGAGATCGATGACCTGGCGGATAAAGTGGTGAAGGAAGTCCGCGACCGCGGCCCTTTTATGTCGATGGCCGACTTCATCAACCGTCGCCTTCTGGCTTCCGACCAGGGACTGAAGGGTGCGTTGCAGGCCGCGATTGACGCTTCGAAGATCAACGACGCCACCATCACGCCCGCGGGCGGCACCTACGCGCACCCGGCGGCGTCGAGCTATGACGATCCCAACGGCATTGCCGACACGACGAACTATCAGTTCAAAGTCTGGGACTTCCTGCTCCCGTCGAAAGTCGGCCGCAAGGGACTGGCCGGCAGCCCCAAGGCCCCTGCAGCCACGCCCCGCTTCCCCAATCTCCGAGCCTTCAGCCGTACGGCGAGGTATGACGCGTCGCCCTCGAGTCCTTACACCGTCACCGACGCCGTCGCCGGTCTGGGCGCCCCCCAGCTCGTCTCGCAGATGGATGTCCTCAACTCGGTGGGCGCGAATCTGACGGCCCGCTCGGACACCTTCACCGTCCGCGCCTATGGCGAAGCCCTCGATAACGCAGGCAACTCCATCGGCCGCGCCTGGGTCGAAATCGTCGTCCAGCGCAGCCCCTACTACATCGCCTCCGCCACCCGCGGCCCTGCGTATGAAGAAGCCAACCGTCGCAAGCTCCTCTACCGACCGACCACGGCGGCCGAGGCCGTCACTTACGACAACGACCCCATCGTCGAACCGTATGAAAGCGTCAACAGCGGCGGGACGCTGGGAGGACTCCCCAGCAACGCCACCCAGATCGAGAAAGAAGGCTGGGTGATCAATCGCCTGCTCGGACGACGCTTCAAGACGACCAACGTCCGCTGGCTCAACGCGAACGAAATCTAATTCTCTCATGATCCTCAGGACCATCCTGGCGGGGCTGCTGCTTTCCGCCTGCACCCTCTCGCTGTCTGCGCTCGACAGCAGAGAAACAAAGAAGCCCGACGGCAAGAAAGAGAAGCCCGGGAAAGCGCCCGAGCATACCTGTGCGCTCAACATCACCTGGTGGGAGGAGCCGGTCCTCAAGGAGGGCGAGACGCTCGAGCTGGGCATCTTCGTGGATAAGGAGTTTCAGGCGATCTCCATCCAGGCCATGACCATCGGCAAGCCGTTTGATTACACCGGCGGGCCGGATGTGGTCATCGCCCGCAAAGCCAAGGTCACCACCAAGGACAAGAAGGGCAATCCCGTGACCAAGGATGACTGGGTTCCGTTCGCGAACTTCGTCATCAAGGAAACGGACACCGACGTGCTCGCGCTCCTGATGCCCGCGCACAATTCACCCACGGCCGTCGTCAAAACCTTCGACATCGGCGTGGCGGCGTTCCCCTACGGCACCATCCACCTCCTGAACTACAGCAAATCCAAGATCGGCTGTAATATCGACGGCGCCGTGTTCTTCGCAGCGCCCGGGCAGCGCGGCCAGCTTCCCAAGCTGATCACCTCTCGTCGCGTGGTGAATTTCCGCCTCGCCGCTTTTGAAGCCGACGGCTCCCTCCGCTCGCTTGTTAGTTCGCCCATGATCCTCGACCAGCGTTCGCGCCGTCTCTACTTCGTGGCGGAGAACCCGGGCGCCAGCGAGGACGCCCGTTTCCGCATCAACGCCCTGGTCGACCACATCGAGGATCACACGCCCCCGAAACCGCCGGAAGACGAAGTCAAGCCGACCAAGAATGCGGAGCCGAAGGAAGCCAAGAAGGCCGCAGAAAAGCCGGCGGCCAAGTAAAGGCGACCCTCAGAGCGAGGCCGCTGCGTCCGTATCGGCTAACCAGGTCACTTTGTGAGCTTGCGCCCGCAAGAGCTGGCCCGGATGGCACTTCGGGGCGTAGTCGCCGCAGGTAATCGTGAGCATCGCCGGGGCCTTGGTCTTGCCTGACACGAGCACCACGATGGCGCCGCACTGGGCGAGGCCAGCCTCGGTGATGGTCAGACGCCAGCCGCGACCCGGCCATTCCGTGGCGGTGAAGCGCGGGCCGGTCTGCTGGCCGATCAGCGGGCACTGGGGCCAGAGGGAGGCGATATGGCTGTCGTCGCCGAGACCAAGGACGCAGAGGTCGAAGGCCTTGTTGGGCGAACGCTGCGCCCAGGCGGCTTCGTAAGTGGCCGCAGCTTCGGCTGGGGCGAGCTCGACCGGCCATGGGAAACGACGGGCGGCTGGGACGCCGAGTGCATCAAGCATGCCGCGGATGGCATGGCCGAAATTCGAATCATCGGAGGCGAGCGGCACGCACCGTTCGTCGCTCACGTGCCAGTCGATACGCGCGACGGCTTCGGCCGTGAGGGCGCCGGTGCGGACCACCCAAGCGTAGAAGGCCTTAGGCGTGGAGCCGCCGCTGAGGCCGACGGAGGCGGGGCCACGGGCAGCCAGTTCGTTGATCCGACGGGCGAGCTCGGCGAAGGATTCCTCACGGGACAGCACGCGAACCTTGCCGGCGGAAGTGGCGATGTCGGACATGGGCACGAGAATAGAGGGCCGGAGGAAAAGAGGACAGGAGGAAAAATCGGGGGATCTGCTGGCATGGTGAACAGCTGCGAAGCAGAAGGGAGAGACAGCACCTCGTGCTGTCTTTTTTTGTTTCCTGATTAGGTAGGGCCGAGCATCCCTGCTCGGCCGCAGCCGGCCAAGGATGGCCAGCCCTACCCATAACAGGTAACAGCGATTGGCGGTTAGCGGTTGGGCGCGGCAGAGAGACAATCGGAGGTAGGGGCGCGACGCCGTCGCGTCCCTACCTCAATAAGAAGGGCGTCCACTCGGACGCCCTCATTTCTCTAGCCTTCTGGTCATCGGGCCATCTGGCCCTCCGATAACGCTTACTGGCAGGCTTCGCAGGTGCTACCGTTACGCATGGCCTCGATGGAGCACGCGTTCTTCTCTTCGGTAGTATAGGTCTTCTCCGTCTTCTCGGCCTTCGGAGCCTTCTCGACCGTGGCCTTCTCGATGTTGGACGCGCCGAGGGTGCGGAGGTAGTAGGTGGTCTTGAGACCGGTGCGCCAGGCGTACTGGTACATGTGCGAGAGCATCTTCAGGTCCGGGGTCGGGAGGAAGAGGTTCAGCGACTGCGCCTGGTCGATCCACTTTTGGCGGCGGGCGGCGGCGTCGATGAGCCACTTATTCTCGATCGTGAAGGCGGTGAGATACTTGTCCTTGATGACCTGCGGAATCTCAGGGATGTCCTTGAGCTCGCCGTCGAAGTACTTGACCTGCTGCATCATCTCCTGGCTCCAGAGCCCGAGCTTCTTGAGGTCGCGGACCAGGTAGCCGTTGAGTTCGGTGAACTCGCCGGACAGGTTGCTCTTCACGAAGAGGTTCTTGTAGGTCGGCTCGATGCAAGGTGAGCTGCCGACGATGTTGGAGATCGTGGCGGTCGGGGCGATCGCGAGCACGTTGGAGTTACGCATGCCATGCTTAGCAATCTTGGCGCGGACCGGAGCCCAGTCCATGAGTCCGCCGCGCTTGACCTCGATCGGCTCGCCGCGTTCCTGCTCGAGGAGGTCGACGGTATCCTGCGGAAGCAGGCCGCGGTCCCACTTGGAGCCCTTGTAGGTGCTGTAGGTGCCGCGTTCGGCAGCGAGGTCGGAGGAGGTCTCGTAGGCGTAGTAGGCCACGGCTTCCATGATCTCGTCGTTGAACTCGACGGCGGCGTCGGAGGCGAAGGAGATGTCGCGGCGATAGAGGCAGTCCTGGAGGCCCATGACACCCATGCCGACCGGACGGTGGCGGAGGTTAGAGACCTCGGCGGCCTTCGTCGGGTAGAAGTTGATGTCGATGACGTTGTCGAGGGCACGGACGGCGACCGTGACGGTCTCGCGGAGCATCGCATGGTCGATGCTGCCATCGGCCTTGAGGTGCGAGTCGAGGACGACGGAGCCCAGATTGCAGACGGCGGTCTCCTCGGCGCTCGTGTTGAGCGTGATCTCGGTGCAGAGATTGGAGGAGTGGATGACGCCGACGTGGTCCTGCGGAGAGCGAACGTTGCAGGGATCCTTGAAGGTGATCCACGGGTGGCCGGTCTCGAAGATCATGCCGAGCATCTTCTTCCATAGCTCGATGGCCGGCATCTCCTTGCCGAAGATCTCGCCCTTCTTGGCGCGGGCTTCGTAGGCGACGTAGCGCTTCTCGAAATCGGAGCCGAAGGTCTCGTG
>CAINSX010000152.1 GCA_903853185.1 uncultured Opitutia bacterium | reverse complement strand
GTTCTTGCCGTCGAAGAGGACTGTGGCGTCCTTCGGAGCGACGAGGCCTTCGGTCGGGCTGTGGCGGATGATGCGCTTCAGGTCGAAGCCCGTGCTCTTGATCGTCACCACACCGTCGGCGAGCGTGGCGGAATCGATGTTGTCCTTGAACGAGACCGACGTGCCCTCGCGCTTGCCTTCGACTTCGATCTTCGGCGTACCATCCCAGCCGGCGCCAGGCAGGCCGCCTTTGAAGAGCACGAGGCGATACTCGCCCTTGCCCAGCGAGATGACGTTGGCGCCCATCTTCACGTTCGCGAACTCACCCTGCAGGCGAGGGTCCTCGCCGGCATCGGTCGCTTCCTTCTCCGTCAGGTAGACGGGCGGTTCCGGCGGCTTCGGTGCGGCGGGGGCTTTGGCTTTCGGCGCGTCGGCGGCGAAAAGAGTGGTCGCTAGCAGGAGGGCGATGAGACGGGGTGTCATGGAGGACGCGAGGACTAGTGGGCCCGTGGGCCGGAGGCAAGGCAGGGCTTACTTGGGCTCGCTGGTCTGGCGGAGGTAGAGGAACAGGCTGCGGACATCCGGTTCTTCCATGCCGTTGAGCAGGCCCTCAGGCATGAGCGAGTTCGGGCTGACGACGCGGGTCTTGATCTGGTCCTTGGCGATGACCACGGGCGCGGGGGCGCCTGGGACCTTGAGCGACAGGGTCGACTCATTCTCGGCGCTGATAATGCCGGCCTGGAGGGAGCCGTCCTTCAAGGTGATGTAGACGAGCTGGTAGTCCTTCCCGATCACGGCGTTCGGATCGATGATGTTCTGCAGGAGGTATTCGAGGTCGGTATAACCGCCGGTCAGGTGTGGTCCGATTTCGCCGCCGGTGCCGAAGAGCTGGTGGCAGAGGCCGCAGGAGCCCCGGAAGAGATCTCGGCCACGTTTCACGTCGGCGCGGAGGATCGCGTCGGTGCTCAGGAACTTCTTATAGTTGGCGATGGCCTTGGTCTTCGCCTCGGAGCTGGCGTTGACCGTGCCCCAGTTCTTTTCGAGCCAGGCGTTCATCTGGGCGTCGTTGAAGCCGCGGATCTTGCTGGCGAGCGGGGCGCTCAGGACGTCCTTCTTGAATTTACCGGCGTCGATCGCGGCGAGCAGCGCGCGGGAACTGTTGGCGCGGCCAGCCAGCGTATTCAGGGCGAGAGAGTGGACGCGCTTGTCCTTGTCTGCGACAAGTTCGATAAGGAGCGGCGCGATGCGGGGATCGTCGAACTGTCCGAGCGCGGGGATCGCCGCTCCGCGCAGGGCGCCGGCCTTGGCCAGATTGAGAATGGCGGGCAGGGATTCTTGGTCGTGGATCAGGGCGAGGTTGGCGAGGACGCGGGCACGCTCAGGCACGGGTGCCTTGGGGTTGAGCAGGGTGGCGCGGAGTTCGTTCAAGGCCGAGGCGTTACCGAAGGTCACGGCGATTTGGCGGGCGCTGCTGCGCACCTCGTTGGAGGGGTGCTTGGCCAGCACCGCGTAGACCTTGGGCCAGGTGGCGGGCTCCTTGAGGCGGATCTGCCCGACAAGGCCGTCCTTGATGCCATTGAGGAGCGTGGCGCGGAGTTTGTCGTCGGCGGCGAGCAGGGTCTGGCTGAGGAGCTCGAGCTGTTCGCCCTTCGCACCGGGTTCGACTGCCGCGGTGGCCAGACGGCGAGCGGTAAAGTTCGCGAGTTTGGCGAAGGGGGTCTTCTGGGCGAGG
>CAINSX010000151.1 GCA_903853185.1 uncultured Opitutia bacterium | reverse complement strand
GGTTGGCAGATTTTTCCTTAGCGGTGGGTTCGGATTTGGCGGACATAGCGTTGGGTATGCGTAAGGGAAGGTGCCGAGCGCGGGGAGCCTTGCAAGCAAAATGAACAAATGTTCACTACTTCTTTATACCCCCCTTTGGGCAGGGGTTAGAAGCTAAACAAATCCACCAGCCAGTCCCAGAAACCTTCCTCTTTCTTGGCTTTTACGGGGAGTTTACGGGCGGGGGCGAAGGCCGGCGCCTGGGCTTGCCGGAGGGATTTCTCGGCCTCGAGCTTCTTCAATTTGTCGAGCCCATGGGACATCAGGTCGGCCGCCAGGCTGTCGCGGAGGCGTTGCTCCGGCTTGGCTCCGGCGGGGCATTGGCAGCCGAGCACGATCGCGATGACGCGGACATCCTTATCCTTGGCGGTCGTCACGATCGAAGCGTGCGCCGCTACCGTCCACCCGGTTTTTAAGCCATCACAGCCGGGGAAGGAGTTCAGCAGGTGGTTATGGTTCAGGAGCTCGAACGGTTTGCCCGGCCGGCGGAACATATATTGCTTGGTGCTGGTGAACTTCAGCAGTTCGGGGAAACGGCAGAGCGCGACGGCGAGTTTGGCGAGGTCGCGGGCGGTGGTGGTATCGTGGGGGCCTCGACCGTAGGTGAGTCCGTTGGGAGTCACAAAGGTCGTGCGGGTCATGCCCAGTTCGGCGGCCCGGCGGTTCATGCGGGCGACGAACGTGGGCACGTCGCCGCCGCGATCGATGGCCAGGGCGACAGCCACGTCGTTGGCTGACTGGAGCATGAGCGCATAGAGCATCTCCTCGATCGTGAAGCTCTCCCCGGCCGCCAGCCAGACTTGGGAGCCTCCGGTGTTGGCGGCGGCCTTGGTGGCCGTCACCCGGCTACGCATCGTCAGCTGGTTGGCCTTGATGTCCTCAAGCACGAGGAGCGTGGTCATCAGCTTCGTCACGCTCGCCGGATGGCCCGGAAAGTCCGCCTTATCCTCCGAGAGCACCGCGCCAGTGGCGGCGTCCACGCAGATCATGCCATCGATACTCACGCCCGCCGCCGTATAGCGCGGGTCGATGGCCGCCTCGGCCGGGATCGACAATGTCAGGAGAAGGGCGGCGATGGCGGCGAAGCGCACGCGCGATTGGTTGACGGACGGCGCCTGTGGGCAAGACCGATTTGCGTTAATATTATTTTGGCCCAACTTGTCGTCATGCGCGTCTACCTGCTCCGTCATGCTGAAGCTGTCCCCGGGACGCCGGACGCTTCGCGCGACCTCACTGCACACGGGCAGCGGCAGGTCGCCTTGCTCGCCAAGGGCGCGGGCCGGGTCCCGCTCGAGGAAGTCGACGCGATCGAACACAGCCCGCTCGTCCGCGCGGTGCGTACGGCTCAGCTGCTACGTCTCGCGACGGGCTCGCCGTTGCCCCTTAAGGTGCTGGGTGGTTTGGAGCCGGAGCACGATCCGCGCAAGACGGCGGAGCTGCTCGGCAAGTCGCGGCGTAGCCGGCTGCTGGTGGGGCATAACCCGCATCTGGCTGAGCTGACGGCCTTATTGCTGGGCCTGGCCGAAGGCGGCGCCGCGATCCGCTTCCGCAAGTCCGGGCTGCTGGCCTTGGAGCGGACGGCGAAGCCGACGCGCCTTCATCCTTATGGTTCATGGAGCCTGCTATGGATGATCCCGCCCGACCTCGCGAAATGACACCGCCCGTTCTTGACTGAACGCGACGCCACCCCGACCCTACCCGCGTGCTCGAAAGCCGTCGCCATCGCCTGATCTGGACCGCCGTGGCCGGCGTCCACCTCGCGGCCGTCGCCGCGGTCTGGATGGGTGGCGCTGTCGGCGTCAGCGAAGCCACGCGCGAAGGCGGCATGGTCTTGGTGACGCTCGTGGCCGAACCAGTGGCCTTGCCAGGTGAAGCCAAGGGAGGCGTCGCACTCGGCGCCGGCCTGCCCATTCCTGTCGCGCCCAGCCAAGCCGTCGCCGTTACTTCGGTCGCGCCGATTGTATCGTCGCAGCCGGCTTCATCGCCTTCTGTACCTGTCGTTGCGGCTGCCGTGGCGACGCAGGGTCAGGTGCTCGCCGCCGCGCCCGCGCCGGTCGCCGAAGTCTTCGTGCCGCCGTCCTTCCTTGCTCGACAGGAGCCGGCCTATCCTGAGCGCGCGCGCCGCGCGGGTGCCGAAGGCGTCGTGGGCGTCCGCATCACACTCGCTGCGGACGGATCCGTCCGGCAGGTCGAACTGACGCGGAGTTCCGGTAGCCGCCTGCTGGACGAAGCCGCGTTGGCGGCCGCACGCGCTTCCTCTTTTGCGCCGGCTTCGCGCAACCGCACGCCGGTCGAGTCGGAAGCCGTGGCCAGCTACCGGTTCGAGCTGCGCTGAATCACTTCGCCGCGGGGACGCGTTCCCAGGCCTTCACCCAATCGATTTCGAAGGTGTTCTTCGAGTCGGCCTTGAGGCCGTAGCCTTCTTTGGGGCGCTCGCCGTTCCAACCCTTGAGGTTCGATTCGCTGGTGAGCATCAGGAATTCCGCCGCCTTGGTGCCAGGGCATTTCGCGTCGGTCCAGACGACTTTACCGTCGAAGGTGAAGCGGAAGCCGGAGTCATCCCATTCGACGCCGTAGTCATGCCACTCGCCGCCGACGTTCGCCGGGTGCTGCGTCGAGCTGGCCTTCTTCTCGGTCGGATGCTTGTAAGGACCCCAGTGGAGGACGGACTGATAGCTGCCT